>JBDRFC010000052.1:0-3609 GCA_043819155.1 Chloroflexota bacterium
AGGAAGGCTTAGCTACTTTTTACTGCTTCAAATGGAGTCCAGACGAAATAGGTCATCTAATTATTGCCCGGTTGAAAGGAGTCCCAAAACTTTATTTGGGAACTCCGCCGTTGCACAATCTGGCTAAATATTGGGTAGCAATTTTATGAAATGTGCAACTATTTACACAGTTATACGTTATAGTAATAGCAACAATGTTCATCAGAGAAGGTAACTATTGGTATCGCTAAAATACCAGAGTATAATACACAAGGGTAGGCAGATGAAAAGGATTTTAATATCTATACTTATGACGCTGGTGCTGGTGGGACTGACGGCTTGCAGCCTCGCCACCCCAACCGACATCCCCACCATAACAGGCGAAGTTATGGGCTTTCAAAACGGCTTATTGCAGTCTGTACTGGAGCGTATTGATTCACCTTTTGTGAAAACGGTAGACCAAGATAAACTAGTGGACAGCAACAGCGCCTTTGCCCTTGACCTTTACCAGCAACTCAAGCAGACAGAGGGCAACCTTTTCTATTCACCCTACAGCATATCGCTGGCACTGGCGATGACCTATACCGGCGCCCGCGGCGAAACAGAGCAGCAGATGGCGGAAACCCTTAATTTCATTCTTGAGCAGGAAAAACTGCACAACGCCTTCAACTGGCTTGACCAGCAGCTTGCGCAGCGGGGCGAAGGCGCCCAGGGCAAAGACGGCGAGGGCTTCCGTCTGAGCATCGCCAATTCCATCTGGGGGCAGGAAGACTATAAGTTCCTGGCAGATTTCTTGGATATGCTGGCCGAAAACTGCGGCGCCGGCCTGCGGGGGCTGGACTTTATAAACCAGCCGGAGGAATCCCGCCAGATAATCAACCAGTGGGTTGAAGAGCAAACGAAAGGCAGAATTAAAGATATCATACCCCCGGGTAGTATTAATGATATAACACGCCTGGTGCTGGCCAATGCCATCTACTTCAATGCCGCCTGGCAGTACCAGTTCAACGAGAAAAGTACTATAGATATGTCGTTCCACCTGCTTGACGGTGATACTATATACGTGCCGACGATGCGGCAGACAGAGTTTTTCAACTACGCCGAGGGCGAAGGCTACCAGGCGGTTGAACTGCCGTATGATAGCGGTGAGCTTTCAATGGTTATCCTTCTGCCGGATGAAGGCAATTTCAATGATTTTGAAAACTCGCTGGACGCACAGCTTGTAAACGATATCATCCAGGATATGGAGAGCCAGAAAGTCAACCTGACGATGCCCAAATTTGAATTTGAATCTGATATGTCACTGGTTGAAATCCTTTCGGCGATGGGTATGACGGTTGCCTTTTCAAATAGCGCGGACTTCTCCGGCATGGACGGCACCCGCAGCCTGTATATCGGCGATGTTATCCATAAGGCTTTCGTTTCGGTGGATGAAAACGGCACCGAAGCCGCCGCGGCAACCGCAGTTATAATGGTTGGGTCGGCACCGATGGATCCGCCGCCGAACTTCAACATAGACCGCCCCTTCATCTTTCTCATCCGTGACATTGAAACGGGCAGTATCCTGTTTGTCGGGCGCGTTTTGAATCCGGGCGTATAAAAAGCCTTATTCGTATCTATTGCCAAGTATATTAACTAGTATTATTACTATTTGACGAATTGTTACTTCAGGGATAAAAAAGGTTCCTTTTTATCACTATATACCTTGATCTTAAGGCAGCCAAATTCAAAAATATTGAAGTTATCAAAAATAATAAACGCTATTAGCTAATACCTCTTAACCTGCAAGGGTTAATAACTGGAGGTAAGGGACGATCACTATATCAAAGAATATGACCCCTACCACAAGTCCTACTATATATAGTAACCCGGATATTCTCCCCTCACCAGCTATTATATGTTGCCTGAAGGGGCAACCCTCGGCCATTGTTGAGAAGAATGCCATGCCGAAGCCGCCTATTATGCTTATTGGTATTAGGATAGGGGGATTAATATTTAGTCCCTCAGATAATAACGGGAATCCCGGGACATTCCCTCACACAAGGTTAAAAATAGAGAAGCCGAGTATGCCACCGATGATTATTCCAATTAAGCCCTTAAGCCGGTAAGCGTCTCTAATCAGATAGAAGTCTCTGATACCGCTTATAATGCAGAATCTTGACCTCTGCCCCATATAGCCGAGTATTATACCGATTATTAAGGTTACTACACCTATCATCACATTCTCCTAACCTTCCACTTAATGTATTCACATGCTGCAATAACCCCGACAACAATGGTAAGCAGTATAATCATTGCGAATATCATGCCATATGATGACAGTACTGCTGTCCTTATAGGGCATGAACCCCACAGCAAACCAAGGTTGATTATCAGAAACCCAAACATAAATGCTAAAAAATTATCCCTTACCGGACCACGCCTAATTTTAAACTCCTTATTCTTAACGGCAGCTATCGCTGAACCTATTATAAAACCGACGGAAGTCAGTACGGGTATGGCAACAAAAATACCGTGTATTGTGAAATCCGTTCCGAATATATCGTTTATTAACCAGTTTACCAGGTTACTAGGGTGGGAGATTGCGCAAACACCTTCGCCAACAGGTGGCTGGAGCAAGACTACCGTTTTCAAGATTATTGCCAACGAGGCTTATACTGGGACTTTGGTTTGGGGTTTGAACACAAGCAGGGACCAACCTCCCATACGAGTTGAAAAAGCGTGGCCAGCCATAGTAGATACGGCCACCTTTAGCAAAGCTCGTGCGCTCCTGGCTGAAAGGGCACCGGAGAAAATGCACCCTAAAAGGGTGGGAAGTCGTTATCTCCTGAGCGGACTGGCGAAGTGCGCTAATTGCGGCAAGGCACTTGTCGGGCAATCCGCCAAAGGGGGTAAGTATGACTACTACGTATGCAGTACCATGCTGAAGAAGGGTACCAAACTATGCCGTTCGAGCTATGTCAACACATCCAGGTTTGAAGATCTTGTCCTGAAAAAGATCAAACAGTTGATACTCACGCCAGAGAATATCGAGAATCTGGTAATCCTTATTAACGAGGATATAGAAAGCAATTGTGTCGAAGCTAGGCAGCAACTGGAAACCACGGATTCAGAATTGGGTGACACTCAGAGCCGGCTGGGGAGGCTGTATGAAGCCGTAGAAACGGGTAAATTATCGCTGGACGACCTGTCTCCGAGGATCAAGGAACTGCGGTTAAGGCAGGACAAGTTGTTGCAAACTAAAGCTAACCTTGAAAATCAGATAGCCGAACAGAGGATTGAATTGATCGACTCGGAAACTTCGGCCTGGTGTTTGCAGGATCTGTCTGGGTTGCTGGATGAAGGCTCTTTGGCTGAGCGCAGAGCTTTCCTTAGGAGTTTTATAAAAGAGGTTAGGGTTACCAATGATGAGGTATTGATAACCTATACGATGTTCGTAATGCCTGACGGTACCGACAGGGAAACAGCTGTTCTAGATATCGTTAACCGTGGTGGAGCTGAGGGGATTCGAACCCCTGACCTCCTCCGTGCAAGGGAGGCGCTCTCCCAATTGAGCTACAGCCCCATACCGGATATTATAGCAACGCTAAAGGACTGTTAGCAATTTAAAGGGCATCATTCTGTAAATAG
>JBDRFC010000053.1:0-33253 GCA_043819155.1 Chloroflexota bacterium
TGGCTCGAATGCTTAATATTCATGCTAATACCGTGAGGCGATGGGGTGACCAGGGAATATTAAGGGCATACCGCATTACCCGTCGTGGTGACCGAAGGTTTAAACGGGAGGATGTAAACAACTTTCTGGCCGAATTAAACAGTAATGGCGGCGATCTCAAGAAAGTCTTCCTTGCTGGAAACGGTTTATTGGAGAACGAATAAACCAAATCAAAATATTATACTGACCCCAGTTCGCCTGTTTATTTGACGATTCTTATTTTCTAAATAAAACCACATAGAGCTTCCGCTAAACTTCAAGTTTCGTTGTTCAAATTTGCCTCCTTGTTGGTAAGATTTCCAGATATGTACCTTGATAATAAAAAACAATAAGCACTAACTTGACTTATAGAAAAATATACAATATATTAATCGCTAAATATAAACATGATAAGATCCAAGCATTATATCAAAACAGGTATAGCTGCAGTACCCCTGGTCAAACCGGGTACACATATATGCCACTTCTTTAAAGACAAGCAAGAACTCAGTGATGTCATTGTGTCCTATATTGGGGCAGGCCTTCTTGGTAATGAAAAGTGTATCTGGGTTACATCGGATACAATAAGCAGAGAGGAGGCATTGGCCGAGCTAAATAAAAAGGTTAACGGTGCTAGTGACTATATCGCCAAAGGCCAACTACTTATTGTGAACTATGACGCCTGGTATACCAATCAGGGTAAGTGTCATTTTGATAATGTTCTCAATAGCTGGATTGAAGCCGAAAGACTGGCGCTGGATGAAGGATATACCGGACTTCGCGCTGCCGGCATCATGTCCTGGGTAAAGCGTGAAGACTGGGATAGACTTGTTGATTACGAAGCAGCGGTCGATTCGGTTTTAGGCAAGCATAAAATAGTTGCCCTATGTTGCTACTCACTTTCTAGCCTGGAAACCGGTGAAGTTATTGACATGGTTTCAAATCACGCTATGGTTCTCATAAATCGTAAAGGTGGACTGATGGCGGTCGGAAATTCAAGACGGGCCAAGATTTGTATCATGAAAGGCGGCGATAACAGCTATACTGCCATTGGAAGTAAGCTGGGTATATCGAGACAGCGTGCACATCAGATACTGAACGGAAAGAAGAAATCCAGAAGAATGCTGAGTAATATGCTTACTACATCTGAGGCAGCTTTTAAGCTTAGCATTCACGTTAACACTTTAAGGCGTTGGAGTAATCTGGGAGTTTTACCAGTCTATCGTCTTGGATCAAGGGGTGATCGCAGGTTTAAGCAGGAAGATATCGATAACTTGATCCAAGCCTGAGTTTCGAATAACACCTAAATAGACAATACCGAGTATGAAATATAATCGGTACCAAACGTACACCTTTTCATGTTTTAATAACCAAATTATCACCCCATATACTTTTACCTTCACAATGGTAAATACATAGTTGACTGCATACGTTTTGATGCCTGAATATTTCAACTAACTTGATCCCGCGTATTCTCTGATTTGACAAAATGACCTTTTGTCGTACCACAGAATATAGCTATATTCTGTGGTACGAATACAGTATTTGGAAATTTTGGTGTTATAATAATTTAAAAATATAGGAGGTGGTTAAAATGCCTGATCTAAATACGTTAAATGAAGTTTTAACTGATTATTACCAGTCAAATTATAAGGAAAACCGGTGTCATATCATCGTAGAGGTCACTGGTTCAAATCCAGTATCGCCCACCATACTGAACAATAGGCAGAACTCCCAAACTCTCCTCCATTAAACCATTCGGAAGTGAAAAGATAGCTATGAATAGATAAACCGGATGATTTCGGTTTATACTAAACAGCCTCTGTCACATTGATTCAAGCCCTGTATAAGGTCTAACCTTAAAAATATTAATATATAATCGGGTTATGAAACATCATAATTATGAAACATCATAATATAGTATATTTACAAATATGATAAATGAAATGCTAGAATATTGCAGCGAATAGTGTATTATAGCCAGTAGAATAGGATTTGGTGTATGAAAAGACCAGTCCCTAAATAAGTAATATACTAAGGAGAGATAGAATGAAAGATAAAAGCGATAATAGTTTTAGAATAAGGGTAACTGAGAATGGTCCCTACATTGTAACCGGTGGCATTCCGCTTTCAAAGCAGATAATTAGTACTGACGAAGAAGGATATTCATATGAATGGCGGGAAGAAGAAAGGCATCCGCTTAAAAAGGAATATTCCCTGTGCCGTTGCGGAAATACGAAAAAGAAGCCGTTCTGCGATGGTAGCCACCTGAAAATCAAATTTGACGGTACTGAGACGGCCAGTCATGAACCATACCTCAATCAGGCTGAAGAGATAGAAGGACCTGACCTGGACCTAACCGATGCACAGGAGTTATGCTCCTATGCCCGTTTCTGTGATCGAGCCGGCGGCATCTGGGAGCTGACACAACAATCCGATGAAACAGAAGCGAGGAGGATTGCCATCCAGGAAGCTGCCAACTGCCCCTCAGGAAGGCTGGTAGTCTGGGATAAGAAAGGGAAAGCGATTGAACCTGCTTTTAAACCATCCATAGTGCTGGTTGAAGACCCCCAGGAAGGTGTGAGCGGGCCAATATGGGTACGCGGTGGTATCCAGATTGAAGCGGCTGACGGTACAATATATTAAATTCGCAACCGGGTGACTCTCTGCCGCTGCGGCAAAAGTGTTAATAAACCATTTTGTGATAGTGGCCATATAGAAATACAGCTTTAAAATATCAATAGCATTGGATTCTTGATAATAATATATAAAATATATAGAATATATCTAGCAGAAGTAAAAAAGAAGCCGGGACCTGATGGAAAGAAGGAGGCACTGAAATTGTCTCCTTCGTTATTCATTATTTACACTGATAGCAATGGAGGCTACAATGCCAATTTACGAGTATGAATGCGATAAATGCGGTCTAAAGTTTGAGTTGATGAGGAAAATCGGCGATGATAGTGGAGTTAGCTGTACGCAGTGCGGTGAATGTACGCGTCGTATATTTTCATCAGTGCCTTTCGTTTTCGGAGGCACGCGCTGGGTAGGTGAGAGGGGAAGGAAAAAAGATAGCACTTCGCCGGCGAAACCAAAGGATAGTAAAACAAAAACAGAAAAAAAAATCGTAAATAAGCTGACGCTATAAAAATTAAAATCATTGCTTTTTAATATAAATAAATTATCCCTTTAGCGTATAAGCATGCTCTCCGGCAAGCCATCGAATCTCCGATTGCATTCCGATTGCATATAGAATAGTAGAATGCCGTCCTGGTACTTTATGTTATTATAGGAATATGCAGGATATAGCTGATATTACGATTATCGGTGCCGGGGTTGTTGGTCTGGCAGTGGCGGCAAAGGTGGCTGATAAAAACAGGCAGGTCTATGTTCTGGAAAGGCATGCAACTTCAGGCCAGGAGACAAGCAGCCGTCACAGTGGCATTATACATGCCGGTATATACTACCCGGAAAACTCATTAAAGGCAAAATTATGCGTTACCGGAAGTCGTTTGCTTTACAGGCTATGCCAGCAGAGTAGTATAGGCTGCAGGAAGCCGGGCAAGCTGATTGTGGCTACCAGTAAAGAAGAGGCAGATGAGCTGGAAGCGCTGATGGAAAGGGGAAATAAAAACGGCGCTCCCGGTTTAAAGATGCTGTCTAAAAAGATATTGAAACAGTTGGAGCCGAACATAGAAGGTGTGGCTGCCATCCTGTCCCCTGAAACCGGCATTATAGATTCGCATGCTCTTATAAAATACTTTGCTGCCAGGGCAAGGAGTGAACAAGTCCAGATAGCCTACCTGACCGAGGTTGTCGGTATAGAGACAGCAGCCGGTGGTTATAAGGTAGAGGTGAAGGACAGCGAGGGAGGATTTTCTTTTATTACGAGGGTGATTGTTAATTGTGCCGGCCTGGGTAGTGATAAGGTGGCCGAGTTAGCCGGCATAGATATAGATGATGCCGGTTATCGGTTGCATTATTGCAAAGGTGAGTACTTCAGTATAACCGATGGAAAAAGAGAAATGGTTAGCAGGCTGATATTTCCGGTGCCGCCGGTTGGAGTAACCGGCGTGGGTATTCATGTTGTCATTGACCTGGACGGAAGGATGCGCCTGGGCCCCAGCATTCATTATGTTGATGAGATAGATTACGGCGTTACCAACGAGCATAAACAGCTTTTTTATGATTCGGTAAAGGGATTTCTACCCTTCATAGATTATGACGACCTGCAGCCGGAGATGTCCGGTATCAGGCCCAAGCTTCAGGGACCGGATGAGGATATAAGAGACTTCGTTATCAGGGATGAGGGGGATAGGGGACTGCCCGGTTTTATAAACCTTATCGGTATTGAATCCCCCGGTTTGACCGCTGCCCCGGCTATAGCCGAATATGTTGAAGATCTGGTTAGCGAGGCACTATCCGGCTTATAGTAGAGCAGTTGTTATACTGCGGTGTGGGATTTCACCTTTGCATCTGCTTTGTTGAAATAGGCAAGCGTATTCTGGGGGCATATCTCTATACATTTACCGCACAATGTGCACTTTTCAATATCAAATTCGGGTATGGCTTTCTCTTTATTCCAAATTATTGCATCGTATTCGCAGGCATTAAAACACTTACGGCAGTGTATGCAGCCGTACTGGCACTTTTCACGGCCCGGGATACTACGCAGCGGCTCATAGTTGCAGCGGAATGAAACCCTTGTCCCTGCCGGAACCAGCTCGATTAGATTATGCGGGCACTCGCTGACACACAGACCGCAACCGGTACACTTTTCGAAGTTAATGACGGCTGTGCTTTTTTCTTTATCTATGGATATGGCGTCATAAGGGCATGCCTTTAGACAGTCTCCAAATCCAAGGCAGGTGTAAGGGCACTTCTTATAACCACCCCAGAGTTGAGCCGTCGCTTTACAGGATTCTACCCCGGAGTAATTATAGATAATTTCAGAATTGCCGCCGCAATGTATAAGAGCCTTCTTACGGAGAGCCGAGGTATCCAGTTTCGTATTAAGCACCTTCTCCAGTTTACTGATGGTCTTAGAGCTTTGCAGGGCAACAGGACAGGGCGTTTCCGTGATAACGTTGGTGTCATTGGATAGCGCCTGGGCATAGGCAAAACAACCGGCATAACCGCAGGCGCCGCAATTCATGCCGGGGAGGGCATCACTTATCTCTTCTATTTTCTCAATGCCTTTTACTTTATGCGGGATTTTAATATAGGCAAGGTATATTATGGCACCACAAACCATGCCTATAGCTGTAAGTATAAGAATAATAACCGGGTTCATCTTAAATTATCCCCCCGAATCCGGAGAAGGCGAGCCCCAGCAACATTGCCGTTATGAAAGCTATCGGTAATCCCTTCATTGATTTGGGGCTGTCAGCCATTTCCAGCCTCTCCCGAATACCGGACATAATTGCCAGCACAAGTGTAAAACCTATACCGGCACCCAGGGCGGCGACTATGCTCTCCATGAAAGAATACGCTTCTCTGGCGTTTAACATTGTAATGCCGAGAACGGCGCAGTTCGTTGTTATAAGCGCCAGGTATATGCCAAAAGCGTTATAGAGTGCGTAGTTCGTTCTCATCACGAACAGCTCTATTATCTGTACCAGCGATGCTATAACGAGTATATATATGACGATATTCATAAACTCGACTTCAAAGGGAATAAGGATATATCTCGTAATAATCCAGGTGACTATAGATGCAATGAACATCACGAAGGTTACTGCCGCCCCCATACTGACGGCGTTGCCCAGTTTTTTGGATACGCCGAAGAACGGACATAGCCCGAGGAACTTTATGAGGATAAAGTTGTTAATTAAAGCCATACCGACGAATATTGAAATAAGCTCAGTCATTCTTTTTCCGTCCTATCCATCTGAATAAAGCCATCAGCAATCCGATGACAAGGAAAGCCCCCGGCGGCAACACGAATATAGCCAGTGGGTGTTCGCTGAAAGCCGGCAATGTAAAAGAAAAGCTGCCGGTATTGAATAACTGTTCAAACAATGATATTGAAAGCCCACCTGTTCCTAGAAACTCACGTATTATTGAAATAATTATCAATGCCAGGGCAAAACCGAGGCTGATTCCAAGAGCATCGGCGATTGAGCTGATTACGGGATTCTTGGAGGCAAAAGCCTCTGCCCGTCCGAGGATGATGCAGTTGACGACTATAAGCGGCAGATATATTCCCAGCGACTGGTATAGATTCGGTACATAAGCCTGAAATACAAGGGTAACGATGGTAACGAAGGTGGCGACGATGACGATAAAGATTGGTATCCGCATTATGCCGGGCACAAACCTTCTTGCCGCCGATATTATTATATTTGAGCATAGGAGAACAAAAAGCACGGCAGCGCTCATTCCGAGTGCATTGTCAAGTGTATTACTGACTGCCAGAGCCGGGCATAATCCCAGGGCAAGTATAAAGATGGGATTGGAGATTACTATTCCTTTGCTGAACTCCTTAACAAAGCTAGCCATCTGCTTATTCCACTCCCTCTATCTGTTTCACCTTTTCTATCGCCGTTTCCCGGACGGCAGAGATAACAGCTTTAGAGCTTATTGTTGCCATTGTTATGCCATCAATCTGGCCACCGTTCTGTTTAAAATCGACAGCATTAATGCCCAAACCGACAAACTGGCTTAAAAAATCGTCTCCGGTTATCCTGTCGCCTATCCCCGGTGTTTCCTGCTGTGAAATTATTAGTATACCCTTTACCGTTTCCGAATCCTCAAGCCCGATGAGGATGGCGATATCGCCGGTATAACCGGCTCCAACGGCAAGGAAGGCATAGCCGATAGTCCCCCCGCCGGCATACAGGGTATATATCTCGCTTTCTTCACTATAATCAAAGTCATCTATTTCGGGGAAAATATTCCCCAGTTGGTCCACCACCTGCTGCTGCTGCCGGGCTTCAAGCTCGGCGCTTGTAAAGCTCTCGGTGAAGACAAGCAGTGTTACCGATATTAAAACCACAAGGGTAACAAACATTATCGGATATATTTTTTGCAGCATGCTAGCCCTCACCTTTAACAGCCTTTTTGAAGCCGTATGGTTTTGCCTTTAAAAACCGGTCGATAAGCGGGGTAATTGCGTTCATAAGCAGTATGGAATAAATAACGCCTTCCGTTGTTACCTCTTTTATTAATGATATTACCACTACATCTCCAAACAACTCTTCAACAAGTGTTACTCCATAAAGCCGCATTAGCACCAGTAATATACCGGCGCCGATGCCAAAAACAACCTTTCCCCTTCTTGCCAGAGGGGTAGTTGTTGAGTCGGTCGCCAGGAAGAAAGCCCCCAGCATCAGGCTGCCAGTAAGCAGGTGGAAAACGGGGTCTGCTCCCAGTAAAGCACTGAAAAGGAAGGTAGTGGTTATAAGTGATAGCGGTATGCGCCAGTCTATGACACGAAGAAAAATCAGTATGATGCCACCAATAAGGATTAGTAACGCTGAAGTCTCCCCCAGGCCACCGCTGGTATCGCCGATGAGCATTGATAGCTTACTTGTGTTTGCAGCGAAGGTTTCGCTTAAGGGAGCCGCAGCTGATGTTATTTCAGAGCCAAAGCCCGTAGGCGCTACCCAGGTTGCCATCTCTGCCGGGAAGCAGGCATGCATGAAAGCCACACCGCCCAGCACGGGGTTGAAGATATAGTGTCCCAGACCGCCGAATGCTTCTTTGGCGATGGCGATGGCGATAAAAGCACCTACAGCTACCATCCATAGAGGTATAGTCGGTGGCATTAACAGCGCCAGCAGCAGGCCAGCGACAATAGCACTGCCATCCATAACAAATGCCCGCCCCCTCATCCTTTTGGCAAGGTATTCTGTAATTAACGCGGTGACGGTGCTTACGGCAATTACCGATATAGCATGATAACCAAAGAAATAGATGGCGGCGGCGGTTGGCAGGATGAGGGCAAACAGGATGACATACATCATCCTGTTTGCCGAAAGCCAGTTTTGAGCGTGTGGCCCCGGCGATACGGCTAATTCCCCGGGTGTGATATTTGTTTTTTGTATCATTGTTTTACCGCTGCCCTTTTATCTAGCTCAACCTTGGCTATCCTTATATACTGCACCAGCGGGATATTCGACGGGCATATATAGGCACAGGCGCCGCACTCAAAGCAGCTGTCTATGTAGTTTTCTTTACAATCATCATATCTGCCGGCTTTGGCGTATGTAGTAAGCAGACTGGGGACAAGACATGCCGGGCAAACATCAAGGCATTTGCCACATCTGATGCAGTCCTGCTCTTTTAAAGGATTGCTTTTCCCTATTACTATGCTGCCCAGTCCTTTTGTAACCGGGAAATCCAGCTCATAAAGGGGGACTCCCATCATAAGCCCGTTCATAATAGCCTCGTCAGCTTCTCCTTTTATACCGCCGCAGTAATCAATTAGATTTCTCAGGGGCGTGCCAATTCTAACTAAAAGATTCATTGGCTGGTTGACGCTGCCGGCAATGGTTATTACCTTTTCGATAAAAGGTTTGCCGAAGTTTACAGCATCGTGAATGGCCTTTGCTGTAGCTATATCAAATACGGCAACACCGATGTCAGCAGCCATCCCGTTTGCAGGAATATCTATACCCAGAACTGTCTTTACAAGGCTTGTTTCGGCAACTGCCGGGTATTTTTTCTCAAGCAGTACAATCTTAATATTCTCAAAACCGGATGCTTTAACCATTTTTTCAACATTGTCTATAACGTCGTATCTGTCATTATCTATGACAATGTAGATAATAGCGTTAGGAAGCGCTCTGTTTATTATTTTTAATCCAGAGAAAACCTGTTCGCCATTTTCAAGCAAGAGCCTGGCGTTTGATGTTAAATACGGCTCGCACTGGCATCCGTTCAGGATAATGGCTTCTATACCTTTGCCTTCAGGCTTTGTTAGCTTTAGATGAGCCGGCAGGGTATCTACGCCCTCTGTGATACCAGCCTCTCTTATTGCCGTTACTATTTCCTTTACCGAAAGCGCCTCTGGATTTTTCGGAGTTTCCTCTATCCATTTGTCCTCACCATCAGAGGTTATGGCTATAGCATCTACGGGCCGTCCGCTGGCTGGTTCGATAAGTTTGATTATGCCGGATACCTCACCTGATATGGTGGTGTGGATGGGGGTAATACTAAAGTCATCCGAGTCCACTATCTTTTGCCCGCCGAGAATCTTGTCCCCTCTTTTCACAAGGATGCTGTATGAGGCGTTGGTGTTATAAAAAGGCAAGATAACCTTTTCCGGCAGCGGTAGCGGCACAATAGGGCTATCAGGGGAAGGTATACGGTAAGGCAGGCGAATTTTATAGCTTTGACCGTTCCTTCTTATAAATAAAGCCAATTTATTTCCCCTAACCTGAATAATCGTAAAGACCGGAAGATTTAAAAATCGCCCTGTCGGCATTAACTAGCAGGCATTCGGTATTGTCCAGCGCTTCAACAAACTCCAGGCCGGCTTTAGGCCCCATCGCGAAGATTGATGTTGCCAGAGTATCAGCCAGGGCGCCGTCTTCGGTTATTACGGTAGCGCTTATACACTCGTTTGCCGAATGGTCTGTCTTCGGATTCATTATATGGTGTACTTTCATATCCGGCGTGAAATACCGCTGGTAGTTGCCGGATGTGGTTATTGACTTATTTGAAAGTGCAAGTGTAGCCAGTGATTGGCTGGTATCTTCCGGATTTATAATAACAATATGCCAAGGTTCGCCGCCGGGTTTGGAGCCAAGGATGCTTATATCGCTGCCGATATCCACAAGGGCATGTTCTATGCCCTTGCTTTCAAGTACGCGTACAGCTTCATTGGCGGCATAGCCTTTAGCAATAGCACCGAGGGTGATTTTCATCCCCTCTGCCGCAAAAGATAGCCTGTCTTTCGTAATATTTATTTTATCCGAGCCGATGATTCCCGCCGCTTCGTTTATTTTTTCCTGTTGAATTTCGGGGCTCTCCTTCCATAGTTCGCCTGCTCCCCACAGGTCAAGAAGCGGCTGCACGGTTATATCAAAATAACCGCCCGTTTGCCAGTAATAGTTCTGTGACATTGCCGTAAGCTTAAGCAGGTCGTCGGAGGGATTGTTAATGTAGCCATCCCGGTTGAGCCGAAATGCCTCGGCGTTTTCATTGAATATGGAAGCCCGGCTTTCTATTTCATTGATTCTGGAGAAGGCGGTATTTATGGCATCTAAACCGCTTTCCTTATCCGTGGCATAAACTGTTATGCTGGCAAAAGTGCCCATCAGAGAGCGTGTTTGCTCAGACTTTTGAAGATGCTTGAAGAGATTGCCGGCGAAAGCGAATGAACCACACATAATAACAAGGAACAAGCCGGTATTCCTGAGGAATTTTCTCCTTGATATTCCACCGGTTTGCTCTGGCTTTATGGCAATTAAACCATCCATCAAGCAGCTCGTTCCAAACCTTTTGCCGTTTGTAAGTACATGTACATTCTAGCACAGGAATAAATCTAGTACAGGATAAAAACTAACCATAATAAAATCTGAAAGAGAAGAATGTATATTTATCATAATATAGTAGGGAAAAAGGAAATAATATAATAGGGCTTTGCACTTTGTCAAATTAGGTTGAGCAGTTCTACCCCTTTATCACCCCGATGGGTTTTGTTCTGGCGACAATCCTGGAGATACCGGCGTTGTGGGCGACATTAACAACAGAAGTTACATTCTTATAAGCCTCCGGAGCCTCTTCGGCCAACCCGGACAGGCTGCCCGTGCGCACTGTTATGCCGTGGGCTGCCAGTGACTCCAGCACATCCCTGCCCCGGAGCTGACGCTTGGCGGCAGCCCGGCTCTGAACCCGTCCGGCACCGTGGCAGGTAGAGCCGAAGGTCTCCGCCATCGCCTGTTCGGTACCTACAAGAATATAGGAAAAGCGTCCCATATCGCCGGGGATAAGAACCGGCTGGCCTATCCTGGAGTATTTCTGTGGAATATCAGGGTGGCCGGCGGGAAAGGCTCTGGTGGCGCCCTTGCGGTGGACGCAGAGCTTCTGTTTTCTACCATTAAAGCTGTGTTCCTCTATCTTGGCGATGTTATGGGTGACATCATAGATAAGCTCCAGCCCGGCATCTGCCGCTTGAATGTCCATTACCCGGCAGAAAGCCTCCCTTACCCAGTGGGTGATGCACTGGCGGTTAGCCCAGGCATAGTTGGCGGCGCAATTCATCGCCGAAAGGTAGTCCCTGCCTTCAGGAGAGTCTATCGGGCTGCAGGCGAGCTGGCGGTCGGGTACGCTGATGCCATATTTTTTCATAGCGGCTAACATTACCTTTATATAGTCATCGGCTGTCTGGTGCCCCAGCCCGCGTGAGCCGCAGTGGACAAGGAGCATAACCTGCCCCGTCTGGTTTATGCCCATAGTACTGGCGATGTCCGCCTCAAAAATGTGGTCTATTACTGCCACCTCAAGGAAATGGTTTCCAGAACCCAGGGTGCCGAGCTGGGGTATGCCGCGCTCTTTAGCCCTGGAACTGATAAGAGACGGGTCGGCGCCGGTCATTTCACCGTTTTCCTCGGTGGATTCAAGGTCTTCCGCCAGTCCATAACCGTTTTCAATAGCCCAGCGGGAACCCTTTATTAGTACTTTATCTATCTCCCCGGGGCTCAATCTTATCTTGCCCTTTGAGCCCAATCCCGATGGCACATTATTATATAGAGCATCAACCAGTTCTTTTATTCTGGGTATAACCTCTTTGCCCGTCAGGTTGGTACGCATTATGCGAACGCCGCAGTTAATGTCAAAACCGACACCACCCGGCGAGATAACGCCGTCTTTTATTCCCATAGCCGCCACGCCGCCTATCGGGAAACCATAACCCCAGTGGATATCAGGCATAGCCATGGAATTGCCTACTATACCTGGCAGGTGGGCGACATTAGCCACCTGCTCTAACGTCTGTTCAAGAAGGATGTGCTCCAGCATTTCTTTGTCAACGTAGATTAATCCTGGTACACGCATACCCGGTTTATAACTCTTCGGTATGCACCAGCGATATTCATCTATTTTTTCCAGGGGACCGCTCCACTTTGCCATGCCTTATCTCCTAGACATCGAATATAACCTGTACTTCGTTTTTCTCACTGTCAACCTTGAGCATATGGTAGGTAGCCGACTTAACCCCCGTCTTTAAGTGATGGCGCAACGGGTCATACTTTTCGCCATAGCATATAGCTTTTAAGCGGTTTTCAGGTAATATACTTACTTTAAAATTCTTGAATAGCAGCATATCGACATCAAGGTAATATAACAGGCGGTTTAACCACTCAAAGAGAAGGCCTTCCAGGTCATCACTGCTTACCTCAAAGCGGCGTATCTCGGTTTCCCTAACCCTGTTAAGGTCAGCGATTATGGAAAACATACCATAGGCGGCATTGCCGAACGCTTCAGCCAGGGTGTTGCCGTAGGCAATCAGGCCGATGTCTGCAGTATGCTCAATGAGTTTATACCTTTTCAAGATACAACCTTTATATCATACATATAGAATATTTTAAAGCCTTATTTATATAAAACAACTATACGCCTTGTTGTAAAAGCTGGTAGAATAAAAAGACATAATAATTCCATAACGACACAGGTGCCGGATTGATAAACATTTTAATAATAGCCAAAGAAAATGAAATTTTAAAGGAGCTGAATACAAGGCTTATTCACAGCGGTTTAAGCTGCTCGGTTGCTGTTGATGTAGAGCAGGCTTTGGAGCAGGTGAAAGACAGATATCCTGATTTATTACTGGCGGATATAGATAATATAGTAAGTATTCACCAGACTATGGATTTACATTCAAACACTGGAATGACAAAAAATCCATTGATAATGGTTTTGATTCCGGAGATAATGCTGAACGATATTGCAGATAATACCGGAATAGCCGATTTCATGATTAAACCCTGTGGTATAAACGAACTTTCAGTCAGGGTGCAGAGATTAGTAAATAAAATAAAGAAAATTAATTCGAAAAAGATTATAAGGTGCGGCGATCTGATAATAGACACGGTCAGTTGTGAAGTGATTCTTGGCGGCAGGTTGATTGAATTGACCTTCAAGGAGTATGAACTGCTTCGATTTCTGGCAACTAGTAAGGGACGGGTCTTTACACGTGAGGCTCTGTTGAACAAGGTATGGAAATATGATTATCTGGGTGGCGAAAGAACTGTGGATGTCCATGTAAGAAGATTGAGAAGCAAGATTGAAGATGTTGACCATAGCTTTATTGAGACTGTAAGAAACATAGGTTACAGATTCCGCAAAGATATATAGCTTAAAATCCCCGCTTACTGAAAATTGTTAACACAGATTTAATAATCCCGTAATTTATCCGAAACATTAATGGGTTAAACTGAAGACATTAAGATGTTGGAGGTGATGTAAGAATGCCCATTAATGCAGGGGACACGGCCTGGGTCCTGATCTCTTCAGCCATGGTGATGCTGATGACGCCGGGCGTGGCCTTATTCTATGGTGGGATGGTGAGGCGTAAAAATGTCCTCTCCACCATAATGATGAGTTTTGTCGCACTGGCGCTGGTTGGAATACTGTGGGTGATTTATGGTTATAGCCTGAGTTTCGGCAATGATTTAGGCGGCTTTATCGGCGGCTTTAGTTTTTTCGGGCTAAGTAATGTGGGGCAGGCACCATCCGATGTATATGCCAGCACAGTACCCCACCTAGCTTTTATGATATTCCAGGCGATGTTTGCCATAATTACCGTAGCCCTGATTACAGGGGCAGTCGTTGAGAGGATTAAGTTCAGTTCACTGCTCGTATTTTCTGCATTGTGGCTAACATTTATTTACGCCCCGGTTGCCCATTGGGTATGGGGTGATGGTGGCTGGTTAGCTAATCTGGGGGCGCTTGATTTTGCCGGCGGAACAGTAGTTCATATTAATGCCGGTATTTCAGCACTGGCACTGGTTATGCTTCTTGGCCCGCGGCGAGGATTCCTTAAAGAATCTATGGAGCCGAGCAATATCCCCATGGTAGTAATAGGGGTGGCATTGCTCTGGTTTGGCTGGTTCGGTTTTAACGCAGGCAGTGCATTGACTGCCGATGGTCTGGCTGCCAACGCTTTCGTAACCACGAATATTTCGGCGGCAGCGGCTGCATTCACTTGGATGATGCTTAGCTGGATTAAACAGCGTCCGACGATACTGGGAACCGGCACCGGTGCCGTTGCCGGACTTGTAGCTATAACACCAGCCGCTGGCTTTGTATCTCCTATGGCTGCCATACCGATAGGCATATTGTCAGCAATAATAGGCTACTACGCTATGCTTTTTATAAAGAAAAAGCGTGGTTTTGACGACTCCCTGGATGTATTTGCCGTTCATGGCCTAGGTGGTATCTGGGGGGCACTGGCAACAGGTATATTCGCCAGCTTAACGGTTAATGCTGCCGGTGCCGATGGCTTGCTTGCAGGCAATGGAATGCAGTTTTTGAAGCAACTGGCTGGCGTTGCTGCCGTCGGTGGTTTCGCCTTTGTGGGAAGCCGGTTATTAGGAAAGATAATTGACATAACTATGGGACTAAGAGTCCAGGAGATGGAAGAGGTGGTCGGGCTGGATATATCACAACACGGCGAAAGAGCTTATGGAGGTATGTAAAATGAAAAAAATAGAAGCAATAATACGCGAAGAGAGGATGGAGGCTGTTAAAATAGCACTTGAGGATAGCGGTTTTATCGGTTTGACAGTCAGTCATGTGAGCGGACGCGGCAAGCAAAAAGGTATCTCACTTCAATGGAGGGCAGGTGAATACAGGGTTGATTTCCTGCCAAAAGTAAAGATAGAGATTGTCTGTGATGATGGGGAGGAAGATTTAGTGGTAGATACTATACGCAAGGCGGCTGAAACTGGTAAAATAGGCGATGGTAGGATATTTGTCTTACCTGTCGAGCAAGCTATACGCATCAGGACTGGAGAAAAAGATAAAAGCGTTGTTTAATTAAATAATAAGGAGGCGAAAATGGTGAACAACAAGAGCAGAGAAGAGGGCAAGGAATATGTCCTCAAGATGGCAAAGGAGCACAATGTAAAGTTTATAAATATGTGGTTTACGGATATTCTTGGCATTCTCAAGAGCTTTTCTATCACCGTAAGTGAGCTTGAAGGAGCCCTGGATGACGGGATGGGTTTTGACGGCTCTTCGATTGAAGGCTATGCCCGCATTGATGAGAGTGATATGATAGCCCTGCCTGACCCCGATACATTCCAACTGCTACCCTGGAGGCCACAGGAGCAGTATAGTGTTGGCAGAATGTTCTGCGACATCTATAAACCCGGCGGCGAACCCTTTAGCGGCGACCCCCGTAATGTTTTAAAAAGAAACCTTGAAAGGGCAGCCAAATTAGGCTATACCTTCTACGTGGGACCGGAGCTGGAGTATTTCTATTTCAAGGATTCTAAGGGAACCGAACCACTGGACCAGGGTGGCTACTTTGAACTGACTCCGCTGGATGTAGCCACTGACCTCAGGCGGGAGACAGCCCTGAATCTGGAGAAACTGGGCATAGGTGTTGAGTATTCTCATCACGAAGTCGCATACAGCCAGCATGAAATAGATATGAGATATACCGATGCTCTGACGATGGCAGACAACGTGATGACCTATCGCCTGGTAGTGAAAGAGGTAGCTATGCAGAATGGTGTTTATGCCACATTTATGCCCAAGCCGGTTTTCGGCTGGAATGGCAGCGGCATGCACACACATCAGTCTCTGTTTCGGGGTGACAAAAACGCCTTCTTTGATAAAAAGGATAAGTACAGTCTGTCTCAGGAAGCAAAATGGTATATTGCCGGATTGCTAAGACATGCGCCGGAAATAACAGCGGTTAACAACCAATGGGTCAATTCATACAAGCGGCTGGTTCCCGGCTATGAGGCGCCGGTCTATCTTTCCTGGGCGCGTAGAAACAGGGCTGATTTGGTCCGTGTGCCCGAGTATAAACTGGGCAGGGAAGAGGCGACAAGGGTAGAGCTTCGCTCTCCAGACCCCGCCTGTAATCCATACCTTGCTTTTAGCGTGATGCTGGCTGCCGGACTGGAAGGAATAGAAAACAAATACGAACTACCCGAACCGGTAGAAGAGAACGTATATGATATGTGCGAAGAGGAGAGGGAAAGAAGGAATATAGGTATGCTGCCTGGCAGTCTATGGGAAGCTATTAAGCTGGCAGAAAAGAGCGAGCTGGTAAAGAGCGCTCTGGGCGACCACGTTTTCAAAGCCTTTATCGAAAATAGAAAAATAGAGTGGAATAGCTACCGCGTTCAGGTGACTGATTACGAACTCAAGAGGTATTTACCTATTCTGTAAATAAATTTTACGTAACCAATTAAAACATATAAGACTCAGCAGGATACAAAAAACTATATAAGCACCTCAGATGGTATTTTTGATAAGGTGCTTTAAAGAGCGGGATTGGATTTTAGCTCTGTTAGTTTTACTGCTGAGTCTTTTTATAGACTTACAAGACTTAAACTGTTCTTGCTAATAAAACCCCCGCTTCTATTAATTAAAACCGCCCTCTTTAAAAAGTAAAGGCTGGCTGTAAATTAATGGCAGGGAAATGGGGAAGCAGGTTTGGTTTTAGGTAAAGACTTACCCGAAATCTGTCTTTGTATCAGCTGTATTTAAGTGTGATATAATATGCCGAAAAGTGACGAAGATGTTGAAACTGTTATCCGGAAATGAAGCCCTTGCCCTGGGGGCTTACCACGCCGGCGTCAAAGTAGCCACCGCCTACCCCGGAACACCAAGCACCGAGATACTTGAATCACTGGCACATTTCAAAGATATATATGCCGAGTGGTCAACCAATGAGAAGGTGGCAATGGAGGTGGCGCTGGGGCAGCCTATGCCGGGGCACGCTCGCTGGTGGCTATGAAGCATGTCGGCTTGAATGTAGCCGGCGACCCCTTTATGGCGGCGGCTATAACCGGTGTAAATGCCGGGATGGTTGTCATCACGGCAGACGATCCGGGGATACACAGCTCGCAGAATGAGCAGGACAACCGCCACTATGCCAGGCTGGCTAAGGTGCCCATGTTGGAACCGGCTGATAGCCAGGAAGCATATGAGCTTTTAGCCTATGCCTTTGATATCAGCGAGAAGTTTGATACGCCGGTGTTGTTACGCAGCACAACAAGAATCTCACATTCGAAATCAGTGGTGGGGGTTGGCAAAAAACAGACGATACCAGATGACAGGATCGGCTTCAACTATGATTTTGCCAAATACGTTATGCTGCCGGCTCATGCCCGTTTAAGACATCCACTGATGGAAGAGAGGCTGGTAAAGCTTGCCGAATATTGTGAATCGTTTACCCTGAACAAGGTAATCAAGGGGAAAAAAGATATAGGTATAGTCTCCAGTGGAATTGCCTATCAATATGCCCGGGAGGTTTTCCCGGAGGCGTCGTTTCTCAAGCTGACGATGACATATCCGCTGCCGCAAAATATGATACGCAAGTTTGCGGCGCAGGTAGACAGATTGATAGTCATTGAGGAGCTTGACCCGTTTATACAGGAACATATACAGGCTATGGGCATCAAGGTAACAGGCAAGGAGTTTATTCCGCGGGTGGGTGAACTCAACACGGATATTATTGAAACAGCCTGCCGCAGCGCCGGATTACTGGCAGAAAAAACAGGACACAAAACGGAAGTTAAAAAACAGAAACTACCCGCCAGGCCACCCTTGCTGTGCCCCGGCTGCCCTCATAGCGGTATGTTTTATGTACTCAGCAGCCTGGGGCAAAGGGCGACACTGCCCGGTAAAAAACCCCGGCAACCGAAGATGATTATAACCGGTGATATAGGTTGTTATACCCTGGGTGCTTACCCTCCATTGAGTGTCATGGATACCTGTGCCTGCATGGGCGCCGGTATCGGGCAGGCACTGGGAATGGAGAAAGCGGGCGTCGCTGATAAGATAATAGCCGTTATCGGCGATTCTACATTTTTACACTCCGGGATTACCGGATTGGTAAATGCTGTATATAACAAAGGGCAGATAACTATAATAATTCTGGATAACAGAACCACCGCCATGACCGGCCACCAGGAACACCCCGGCACAGGCATTACAGCACAGGGGAAAGAGACGAGAGCCGTTGAGCTTGAGCCACTGGCACGCGGCATCGGGATTGAGGATGTAAAAACGGTAAATGCCTGGGATTTAGAAGCATTGAGGGAAAGCGTAAAAAACTCTCTTGCCAACCCGGAGCTTTCGGTGATTATAGTCCGCGGCGCCTGTTCGGTACGTGCACCGAAGCATTCTAATCCCAGGGTTATAGATATGAGTCTGTGCAATCAATGCAACCTGTGTCTTATGATCGGCTGTTCGGCAATCCGCAAGGAGCAGGGGCAGATTTATATAGATAAATCGTTGTGTATCGGTGATGCCTGTACTTTATGCCAACAGCTTTGCCCCAGGAAAGCAATATCATCTAAGCCAACAACTAAAACCGGGGAAGCATAATGAAAAATTATAATATTATGATAGCCGGAGTAGGCGGGCAGGGTGTAATTCTGGCGGGCAAAATAATCGGCGAAGCCGCCCTGGTATCCGGTTATGATGTCAAGAATACGGATACGCTGGGTATGGCGCAGCGGGGTGGCAGTGTTATCAGCCATCTGCGGATAGCTGATAAAGTCTTCTCTCCCCTGATTAAGCAGGGTGAGGCGGATATTCTGCTTGCCCTTGAGAAGCTGGAGGCGGCAAGATGGAGCTATTACCTGAAGCCTGGTGGTATAGCCATCATAAACAACCAGGCATTGCCGCCGCTTTCAGTGAACCTGGGAAATGAAAGCTATCCTGGTGACGAAGAGATAATCGGCATCGTAAAACAGCAAACGGATAACTTATATATTATAGACGGCACCGGTAAGGCTGAGGGATTGGGTAATGTAAAGACTCTGAATATATTCATGCTGGGCTGTCTATCATATTTTTTGCCTTTCAGTGATGACGTCTGGCAGGATTGTATAAAGCAGAATCTGCCATCAAAAGTTATAGATTTAAATATAAACGCTTTCAGAGCCGGGATAAGAGAGATTGAAGGAAGATAGGATAAATAAAAAAACGGGGACTAAAGATGACTGAAAGAGAAAATACAGCTGAAGAAAACATACCCTGGCTAAAAGCAAAAGAAAAAGAAGAGCCTATCGCCTCTTTTTTGAAGATAAGGCTTCTAGAACTAACACCGGGCTATGCCAGGGTGAGGATGAAGATAATGCCTGAGCATCAGAACTTCCATAACCTCACCTTCGGTGGAATTATCATGGCTCTTGCCGACCAGGCATTCGGTTATGCCTCCAACTCTTTGGCCTATCCAAGTGTCGCCTCGCAGTTCAACACCTATTTTATCGCCAGCGCCAGGACAGGGGATGAACTCACCGCCGAGTGCAAAGTAATAAAAAGTGGTAAGCGGGTTGGCATATCAGAGGTAGCAATTACAAACCAGGAAGGTAAGCTAATCGCTAAAGCTACCGGTATGACTATCCCTATTAGTCGCAAAGGCTAATAGTTAGCATCGCGGTCATTTTAGGGTTTGGTATTTGACAGTTTGCCTTCTGCTATGATAAAATGCCCCGTTTTTAGCATCCTAGAATGCGGTGAGATGCATAATAATTTTAAAAGACTGGGAAGAGCAGACTTCATATTTAGCAGGCGCACCAAGGGTGCGCTGGGGGGTCTGGACATATTATCTAAAGGTTAGTTATAAAGTAAGTAGTATAAAAGACCTCCCACTGGGAGGTCTTTCGGTTTAAAAGGAGTTTATTTGTCAGGCTTACAACAGGTAGCAGAGGTCGGTTTGGCAGTGGAAGCGTGGGATACCATACCCAAGCTGGTTATGCGTAACAGCAGGCAATGGGATTCGCAGACAGCCGCATATATGAAGAAGTTTGGTATATGGCAGAGATACAGCTGGGCTGAATACTATGATAATGTAAAGCATTTTTCACTGGGGCTTATAAAACTTGGACTTGAGCAGGGAGATGTTGTTTGTATTATAGGGGACAATGAACCTGAATGGTTCTGGGGTGAGTTTGCAGCACAGGCGGCCGGCGGTATTTGTACCGGGATATTTGTTGATTCAATTCCATCTGAGGTTGAATACATTGCCCAGCATTCCAATGCCAAATTTGCTATAGTCAATGACCAGGAGCAAACCGATAAGTTTCTTGAAATAAGGGATAAACTGCCTCAATTAAAGAAGATTATTTACTGGGACCCCAAGGGGCTGAAGCATTATGATGACCCTATACTTACCTCCTTTACCGAGCTGATGAAGCTGGGCAGAGAATATGGAAGAACACACGAGAATCTGTTTGAGCAGAATGTAGAAAAAGGAAAGCCTGACGATATCGCCTCTATTTACTATACCTCGGGGACTACCGGTTTACCTAAGGGAGCTTGCCTTACCCACCGTTCGCTCATAAGAACAGCCATAGCTTTTATCGACCGTTTCCCATTGACAGCAAAAGACAATCTTATGTCCAACTTTCCGGCAGCATGGGTGGGGGATAGTTTTTTTGCCACTGTGCCCCACTTACTGACCGGAGCCAAGCTTAATTTCCCCGAAGAACCGGAGACTATCGCCGAAGATACCCGCGAGGCCGGCCCAGATTTTGTAATATATGGCCCCAGGCAATGGGAAAGTATAGTCAGCGATATTCAGGTAAAGATGATCGATGCCCATCCATTGAAACGTTTTTTCTATAATCTGTTTATGCCTTTGGGCTATAAGATGGCGGATATGCAACTTGAAGGCAAAAAACCGAACCTGTTCTGGAGAGCGCTTTATCAAGTAGCCTATCTGTTCCTGTTCAGGCCACTGAAGGACAGGCTGGGACTTAGCAAGGTAAGGTTTGCCGTTACCGGTAGTTCCGTGCTCAGTCTTGATACATTCCGTCTTATACATGCTATAGGTGTAGAGTTAAGGCAAAACTATGGCAGCACCGAAGCCGGCTATATCTCATCCCATGGTAAAGGGGAAATACGATTTGAAAGTGTCGGCAGGCCGGCACTTGGTACCGAGGTCAGGATAACAAACGAGGGCGAACTACTGGTAAGAAGCGATTGCATGTTTAACGGTTACCATAAAGACAAGGCAAAGACAGATGAAACTATGGTAGATGGCTGGTGTCGTACCGGTGATGCGGTTAATATTAATGAAAGCGGGCATCTGATATTTATGGACAGGCTGGCACATATGGGTGAGTTAAGCTCGGGAACAAAGTATGCTCCGCAATATATTGAGGGCAGATTGAGATTCAGCCCGTATATAAAAGATGCTATGGTGATAGGCGGCAAGGATAAAGACTTTGTTTCAGCCATTATCAATATGGATTTTACTATGGTCGGTAAGTGGGCTGAACGTAATCGGCTGCCATACACTACATTTGTCGACCTGTCCCAGAAGAAAGAGGTTTCTGACCTGGTTCAGAAAGATTTGTTACGGGTTAACGGCTATCTGCCTGAGGCATCCAGGGTAAGGAAGTTCGTCCTGCTGCATAAAGAGTTTGACCCTGACGAGGCTGAATTAACCCGTACCAGAAAGTTGCGTCGTGAATTCATGGAAAAACGCTACAAAGACCTCATACAGGCTATGTATGGAGAGGGTGACGAGGTAAAGGCTGAAGCTCCAGTAACCTATCGGGATGGTAGAAAAGGAGTGGTAACCACCAGTATAAAAGTAAGAACGGTTCTGGAAGGAACTGACAATAATGAATGAGCTTCTTCAATACGTAATTACCGGTTTGACCGTGGGTATGGTTTATGCCCTCATTGCCCTAGGATTTGTTTTTGTCTGGAAGTCCAGCGGTGTTGCCAATCTGGCGCTGGGGCAGCTGGTGCTGATTTCATCATGGTTTACCTATGGCATGCTGGTCCAGGTGGAGCTTCCTGTTTGGATTAGCATGTTGCTGGTTGTAATCTTTGCTATGGCATTGGGCTGGATAATAGAGAGGTTTGTCCTGAGGCCGTTGATTGCCCAGCCTATTCTTTCCCTGATAACGATAACACTGGGGCTGGCTTTCTTTATAGAGGGATTGGTAAGTTTCGTCTGGCCTAAGAGCGTAGCCGCTTTACCGCATATATTCCCGCAGCAGACTATCCATATAGGAACAGCGGTTGTCTCAATGGAATACCTGCTGGCGGCTGCAATCTCGCTTGTACTCTTTATTCTTCTCTCTCTTTATTTCAAGCACAGTAGAATGGGAATTGCTATGAGGGCAACCGCTGATGATCAGCTGGCGGTACAGGCATGTGGTATTCCGGTAACAAAGATATTCTCCAGGTCATGGATGTTCGCCTGTGTACTGGCAGCCATCGGTGGTGTTTTGATGTCCAGTATCGGCGGCATTACCTATGGGCTGGTTCATACAGGACTCAAGGCATTTTCAGTGGTGATATTGGGTGGCCTTAATTCCTTCCTTGGTGCTATGGTTGCCGGGCCGATAATCGGTCTGGCTGAGAATGTTGGCGGCGGATACCTGACGCCTCTGACCTGGCCCGGCGTAAAGGATGTAATTCCGTTTATTATTATAATAATCGTCATGTTCATCAAGCCCTACGGGTTATTCGGCGAAGAACGCATAGAGAGGATTTAGCAAATTGGATTTACCGGCTGGTATACGGAACTATAACTATGCAAAAGATATGGCTATCTTCCGCACCAAGACCCATTGGGCAATGCTATTTCTCCTGTTTATAATTCTGTTCACCGCCCCTCTTTACTTTGGAAATCACTGGTTGAGCGTGGCTAACCTGATAGGTATTACAATAATTGCCGCCACAGGACTCAATATCCTTACAGGGTATTGCGGACAGCTGTCTATCGGGCATGCTGGCTTTATTGCTGTCGGTGCCTATACATCGGCGGTGCTTACAAACCGCCTTGAACTACCTTTCCTGGTTGGTTTGATTTCTGCCGGATTAGTTGCCGGATTTATCGGCATGATTTTCGGCATTCCCTCGGTACGGGTAAAGGGATTCTATCTGGCTATCAGTACAATCGCTGCCCAGATGATTATAATCTGGGTTATAAACCACTGGACAAGCGTCACAGGCGGTTTTAACGGGATAGTTGTACCGCCGGCCGAGATTGCCGGCATAACCTTTATCAGCCAGGGTAGCCAGTTCTACCTGATTATAGGCATAACGATTCTGGTGGTGTTTTTTGCAAAGAACCTGGCCAGAACAAGGACGGGAAGAGCCTTTATTGCTATAAGGGATAATGATCTGGCTGCCGAGGTAATGGGAATCAACCTGTTCCGCTATAAACTTCTCGCCTTCTTTATCGGCTGTTTTCTGGCTGGAATTGCCGGATCGCTACTGGCTCACTGGATAGGCTTTATGAATACAGAGAATTTTCCTATAACGGAATCCATTATGTATGTAGGTATAATAATAATTGGTGGATTAGGTTCAACGATTGGTCCTATATTTGGAGTTATTTTTATCCGATTACTTGAAAAAGGAATATCATTCCTTGCCCCGACTTTGGAAAGCACATTTGACCTGCCGGCCGGATTTACAACCGGCCTAGGACCTATGATTTTCGGTCTTGTAATTATTCTATTTCTAATAATGGAACCCAGAGGACTGGCGCATCGTTGGCAGCTATTTAAGGCTTCCTATCGTCTCTGGCCTTTTTCATATTAGCTTTTATATAAGGAGGATAGCCTAATGTGATCTCAACCGCTTTATGGATTAAAATATATGGAAGGAGAACTATAAATGAAATTGAAAAAAGTATTAAAGATAACCGGTCTCGTCTGTCTGGCGTTAATCTTAACCTCAATACCACTGCTTGGCGTCGGCTGCGGCTCCAGCAACAAGGTTAAAGTAGGTTTCAGTATCTGCTACTCCGGCAAAGCTGCCGAGAAGGGTCGCCCTATGGGTGACGGCAAGCTGGACTGCATGAAGTATATCAACGAGGAGCTGGGCGGTGTTGCCGGCTATGAGATTGAAGTTATGTGGCGCGATAATAATTACGATGCCAATAAGGCAACAACTATCATCCATGAGCTGATGGACGCCGGCTGTTTGATGTTTACCACCAACTCATCAGCGATGATGACGGCTTCGGCTGAAATTGCCAATCGGCAGGGATTCCCCGGCTTTACCGTCTTCAGCGCCCCGTCACTCACAAATCCGCCGCAGCACATCTATGCCCAGATGCCTGATTATGGTGATGACTGGGCTGCCTTTGCCAACTACTATCTGGATAACATCTGGCAGGGAGAAGGAAAGCCCAAGATGGCACTGCACCTGTTGAATAACTCGACCGGCGCCGGTGCCAGAGTTGCCGCCGAGCTTTTAGCCGATGATTTGGGTATTGAACTGTTGCCTATTGAAGAGCACGCCGCTGATACTATGTCCGAAATAGACAGCCTGACCCGGATTAAGGCGTTAGAGCCCGATGTCCTGTATATATCCAGCACGCCGCAGCCAACCTCTATCATCATCAAGAATGCCGTGGACCTGGGTATGTACCCCGGTATAACCATCGGTCTGGGGCACGCCAGCATTACCAGCCAGCTCATTGAGTTCGCTGGTGCTGATATCGTCGAGGGCGTATATGGCGTCTATCCGACGGTCAACTGGGGCGATGATGTGCCCGCTATGGAGAAAATGACGGAGTATTGCCAGAAATATCACCCCGAAGACTACGGCAATATGGACTATATTACCTCGTGGGCAGAAAGTCTGATTGTGGCAGAAATTCTTAGGCTGGCGATAGAGAATGTCGGCGTTGACAACCTGACCCCGCAGGCGGTAGAGGAATACGGTTTCAAGATGCTGAACAACTTTGATGTCGGCGGTTTGCACGGCCCGGTAACTTATACAGAGGGCGACAACCGTCTTTCCAAATCTGTAAGGGTCTTCCAAATAACAAGTGGTGAAATCTCACCCATTACCGGCTGGATAGAAGCACCACAGATACCGTACGTGTTTGACTAATATATAAACTAAATATTGGGCAGGAGCTCCAGCCTTAATTGGGGCTCCTGCCGATAGAAAGTTAGCGATGCTTAAACTGAATAGCATTGAGGTTACCTATCTCAATGTCATAAGGGTTTTGCACGGCGTTTCTCTGACTGTAGAGGATGGCTCTATCGTCGCGCTGCTTGGCGCTAATGGTGCCGGCAAGAGTACAACACTCAAGGCAATATCGGGATTGCTTCATGTCGAAGAGGGAGAGGTAACCGATGGCAGCATTGAGTGGAACGGCCAGATGATAGATAAAAAAAGCGCCGAGGAAATAGGTAAACTGGGTATTGTTCAGGCGTTGGAGGGACGTCGGGTTTTCGGCCACCTTACCACCGAAGAAAACCTGATGGTGGGCGCCTTTAACCGTCGGGATCGTGGCGCAATTAAACAAGACATGGAAATGGTCTATGATTACTTTCCGCGCCTCAAGGATTTGAGGAAAAATATAGCCGGCTATCTTTCAGGAGGCGAACAGCAGATGCTCGTTATCGGACGGGCTATGATGTCTACCCCGAAATTGATGATGCTCGACGAGCCATCTTTAGGGCTGGCGCCATTGCTGGTTGAAGAAATATACGACATAATAAAGCGGTTCAATACAGAACAGAAAACATCGGTGTTGCTTGTAGAGCAGAATGTAAGGATTGCTTTGAGCATTGCCCACTATGGTTATGTTATGGAGAACGGGCGGGTTGTGCTTGACGGAACCGCCGATTTCCTGGAAAATAACGAGGATATAAAAGAGTTCTACATTGGACTATCTGCTATGGGTGAGAAGAAGAGCTACCGGGAAGTAAAACACTATAAGAGGCGGAAAAGATGGCTTTAAAACCAAATGGCAAAGAGGACGAGTATTTTGATGAGCTGGAAGTAATGACGGCGGATGCCAGACAGAAATACCAGAACGAGATGCTGGCACAAACAATAGAAAATGCTTATAGGCATACCCAGGCTGCCAGAGATTTACTGGATAGGGCGGGGATTAAACCGTCGCAGATTAAGACGATAAATGATCTGGAAAAACTGCCGGTAACACGCAAGACTGATATCATTGAACTCCAGAAAGAAAAACCGCCATATGGTGGCATGCTGGCTATAGCCGCAGAAGATGTCGAGAGGGTATTTCTATCACCGGGTCCGGTCTACGAACCTATACAGCATTCAGGTATCAAGTGGTTTGCTAAGTCATTCTGGGCCGCTGGCTTCAGAAAGGGAGATATAGTTGTTAATACCTTCACTTATCATATGTCCCCGGCCGGTATTCTTTTCCACGAAGCTATCAGGGATTGCGGTGCTACCTCCATACCGGTGGGTACCGGACATACGGAGGTCCAGGTAAAGACAATGCTTGACCTGGGCGTTACCGGTTTTGTCGGCACCCCCAGCTTTCTGATGGCAGTTATAAAACAGGCTGAAGATATGGGGCATGATTTCAAAAGAGACTTCAAGATAAAAAAAGCCTGGTTTACTGGCGAGATGCTGCCTCCGTCAATAAGAAAAACCCTGGATAAAGAATATGAAATTGATACCCGGCAGGCCTATGCTGTTACCGAGCCCGGTGGTGCCATAGCTTACGAGTGTTACAAAAAAGAAGGCATGCACTTTATGGACGAGTATATAATAGAAATTATTGACCCGGCTAGCGGTAAACAGCTGGGGCCGGGAGAGATAGGTGAAATAGCAGTCACCCCGATTCACAACAAAACCTGGGGATTGATACGCTTTGGCACCGGTGATTTATCATCATATACTGTCGAAGAATGCCCCTGTGGCCGGACGGCAAATAAGCTGCCTGGTATCGTTGGCAGAGCCGGTGATGCCGTTAAGATAAGGGGGATGTTTGTCGTTACCAGACAGGCTGAAAAGGTCTTTTCCGATTATTCACAGGTCTCAAGGTTTCAGATAGTCGTTAGCCGTAAAGCACAGCGGGATGAAATGACCTTCAGAATTGAGCTGGCAGATGAGAATGTTGATAAGGGCAGGTTAGCAGAGGAAATAAATAAAAAGTTTCAGGACACATGTCTGGTAAGGGCGGATAGGATTGAATTTGTTGCTGGCGGGACGATTGCCGGAGGCAGCAAGTTAATCATAGACCAGAGGACCTGGAAGTAGGATAACAGATATTATAAAAAAGAAAAGTCGGGGTGAGAGCTTCGGCTTTTTTATTTTTCCTTTCCCAGATAGGCAGAGATGACATCTGGATTGGTTCGTATCTGTTCTGGTGTGCCCTCGGCGATTATACGCCCGAAATCAAGAACTATAATCCTGTCGGCTATATCCATCACCACCCCCATATCATGCTCAACGAGGACAATACAGCTGACGCCGTCCCTGAGGACAGGTGTTTCCAGATATGTTTCTCCCTGCCCCTCGAATATATCAATTATAAATCTGGCGATGTCCTCTTTCTCTTCCAGGTTCATGCCAGCCATTGGTTCATCCAGAAGCAGGACTTTTGGTTCAAGCGCCAGCGCTCTGCCAAGCTCGACCCTCTTGCGCAGACCGTAGGGAAGCATGCCGACCACTTTCTTTCTAATCGGCTCGATTTCCAGGAAGTCTATTATATCCTCTACCGTTTTACGGTGGTTGATTTCCTCTTTGTGCGCCCAGCCGAAATACAGAGCGCTGCTGAGGGCGTTTTGTTTCATCAGGATGTGCCTGGCAGCCATAATGTTATCCAGTGTGCTTAAGCCGGTGTAAAGCTCTATATTCTGGAACGTCCTGGCGAGCCCGAGTTTAGCCGCCTTGTCCGGGCGGATACGGGTTATTCTCTCCCCTTCGTAATATATCTCTCCCTTTTGAGGTTTGTAAAAGCCGTTTATGCAGTTTAGCAGGCAGGTCTTGCCGGCACCGTTGGGGCCGATAATGGCAAGAATCTCTTTGTCCATGATATCCATACTGATATCGATAAGCGATTTGACACCACCGAATGATAGGGAGAGGTTTTCAATCCTTAGTTTTACCTGTTTTCCGTTGCTCAATGTTTACAATCACCTTGATGATTAGACAAGCTGCTTTGGCTACTTTTTGCTGTCCTCGGCAAATAACTTATCACGATAACTGGTTGCCCGGTGGCATTCAGGTCCATCACACTCAAGCGTTCTGTTCAGTTTTTTGCCCTTCTTCTTCAGCAGTTTCGCTATATAATGACCGGGATTACCGTATTTAGAGTAACCGATGCACTTTATTGTTCCATTCCCATATACAAGTACCGTTGCCTCGTCGTCGACGGCATCACAGTAAATTGTAGCCGTTGTTATTTGCCAGTTTGCCATGTTTAAAAGTAACCCTGTTTTATATTGTCCTTAAATATACTATTCCTGGCTTTAAAATTCAACAAAAGTGGATTATAACAAACGATAGCAGGGCATTGCTGACATAAACATACCTGTATTAAACGAAGCCACATAAAGATAGGATTCTACAGATTATCCCTTTCCTTATCCTTAATGTGCTGAGACGGGGTATCTGTATGCTCTTCAACGTCAAGCCTATCAGCGGTAAAGGGAGAGAAACCTTTAATAACCGGGTGTCCATCTTTATAAATATCAAGCCCTGAACCGCATGAGGGGCAGGTCTAATATCTTGGATTTAGCAATGCCCAACCGTAGCGCAGGGTACCGCATTTGGAACACTTGCCCTCTATCATATCAAACCTATTATAATCTAACCATGGTATAAGAAAAACAATCTTCAGCGTAGCTTATACCAATTTATAGATAACCTGAGGAAAGGAGCAACTATATTTATATAATATCGCCTCTATACTCGCAATATTATGATAAAACTACTATATAGCCTAGTAAGACTTTTCGTTATTCTTCAATGCCTTGCCGGCTTTAAATGCGCTGGCAATAAAGTTACCGAAGTTTTGATACTGGTTTTTATAGCCTGCAGAGTAGATAAAAGGCTTGATTTTGGAAACATCAGGTTTGCCATCAGTAATGCAGGATTCATCAATGAGGGTTTCTTCAATACTACCTATTAATAGCACATGGCTGCCAAGGTTTATAGTGTGCATCAGTTTGCACTCCAGGTTTACCGGGCACTGACCAATCATCGGTGCGTTATTTAATTTGCCATAGAATACATCAAACCGACAGACTGCTGCCTTGTCGGCCTTAGCCCCGGAGACGATACCACAATAATCCGCTTCAACCACGATGTCTTCGGAGGGGATATTTATAGAGAAAGTTCCGGTTTGTTTTATGCCCTTCAGGGTATAGCGGATATGCCTTATGGCAATGGAAATCATTGACGGTCTTTCACTGGCAATGCTACCCCAGGCTACGGTAATAAAGTTTGGTTTATCGTCAACATTGGCTCCAACAAGGAACACGGGTTGGGGGCAAACAAACGTGCTTGGTCCCAGTTTTACTTTTGCCATTTGAATTTTATCCTTTCACTTATTCTGCGAATGTAAAGGGGTGAGGCTTATCTTGCCTGTATTATTCATTACCCTTTAGCTGTCGCCACCTTTCTTCACCAAGGCATTGGCGGGCGGAGGCACACCACTCGATGCAGGATGGCGTCTTCTCACGATAGACATACTGCCCGCACTTGCGGCATCTAATTTTAAGTTCATCGGAAAATATCTCAACTTCGGCGCCACAATTGGGGCACTTATAGAGCGCTACTCGCAGTTTTCGGCTGTCCTGCCCGGGGCACTTGCTGTATGTCATATCAAACCTCACTCCTCTTGGAGATATATTATATCATCATAATAAGGTTAAATAATATGGCTTTCTATGACAGGGTCGCACAAGAGTAATTTGCACCAGGTGCATAGATGAAGATACAATTGTGGTTAGGTTCGTTTTTGGTTGACTGCTTCATTTATCCATCCTTATCGTTTTTGATTTACCACCATTTGTATCCTTAAATGTTTTCAGTACATTTGTTAATTCCCTTATAGCTTTGGTAAAGTCTTTATCTTGTGATAAGCGAACCATCCTGTCTTGTTCAACAATTTGTTGATTTTTTAGCTTCCCCCTAGCTTTTAATATTATTAATACTAGCAACCATACCCCTAATATTAAAAGCGGAATGGGTAACCAATTCGTGCCTAAATCTACCACTGTAGAGAAACATGTATTTTCTAAATACATTTTGCCACCCCTATCAATGGATACGCATACCGACCATACTGCGAATTTAGTAATGAATATAGTAAATAATGTTGTAATATCTTCCCACCATAACCACCTGCCTTTGTATTTATCCAGGTTATCCATCTAGTACCACCTACTATTTTATTTAGTGCTAGATTACCATAACTATGGAGATTGAGTAAAAGGTTTTTTCCCATTACCTTAACCTCGCAATCCCCAGACTAGGGTTTAATTTAGTTTCCGTTTTAATCTTCCGTTTGCGTTTCCTATTGTATAGTTTTTTGTCTTTAAGGTCTGTTTTAGAAGCCTTAAATCTAGGTAGTGAATGGCTAAATATTTCAACTTCTTTAGATATGGGAATACGGCTTACATCTAGCCAGTTTTTAACATCGTAATCTATACAGGCTACTTCGGCTGGTGTTTTGCCGTCAAGATGCATATGGGGCTTAAAGTAGTTGTAATAGACAAGAAAGCCATCGGTAAACTGTATTAAGGTGTCTATATCCTTAAAAGCCCTCATAACCTTTGTTCGGTCTTTAAGTATGCCGTGCCATCTTTCAATAAGATTGGTACTATCCTCTGGTATTGTGAATGGTCTACCCTGCCTGTGTTCAGCATCACTGCCGAAGGTTAGTTCTATGCCGTCCAGATATGCCTTTAGTTTATCGGTAATCACTACCTTCGGGGCTTTGCCTGCTACCTTATAAGCCTTCTCCATTAGAAGTTGAGCATCATTGGTAGTTCTGGATACGGATACCCTAGAGGCTATAAGAAACCTAGTCTCGGAATCAATGACATCCCAAAACCAGATTTTGTGATTTCCATCCAAATCAAGCATTGTTTCATCACAAATCCAAACACTGCCTAACTTTGGCTTGTAATTTCTAAAGTGGTTTACCGCCATATCGGTATATTTATCTACCCATTGGTAGACTACTGATTTGGAAGGGTAGTAGCCGTGTTCTTGATTTAGGTGGTTTCTTATATCATTGAAACTCATACCAGCATAATACATAGACAAGGCACTGCTTATATAACTGGGCGGAACTTTCATATGGAATAAGGCATCATCGCCCTTAAACTTACGCTTGCATACTTTACACCAATAGAGTTGCAGGTTCTTATATTTGCCATATTTAACTATCGCTTTGGATTTGCAGTATTTACAATAAGGATTTGCTGCCATCTCATTTCTTATTATCATTTGCCCTCCTTATTTCTTTCCTAATTAGTTTTACTGCCTTTTTGATATCTTCTTTGGTCGCCGTTGGGTCTTGTGAGCCTGTGTGTAAGAATATATTTGCTAGATAAAAAGCATATATAGCAGATATTATCCCCACCGCTAATGCAATAATGCCCACCACTAATATCAAAATACCCACTACACAGTCACCATTAAAAGAATAATAAATGGTGAACATAGCGATTGATAAGGCAATAAGAAACAACGAAAGAGAGATAAATAATTGAAATATACCCCACCGTGTTTGGGTGTGTGTTTCTTTAGGAAATGACCTAAAGGTTCTATTGAGAAATCTTTGCAACATAATAATACCCCCCTACTCTTATTGAGTAGAGTGTATAATGGCGGAGGGGGATAATTCAACCAAAAGCGAACTTTACCACAATTGTTGCTGGCTTGACAAGTATAAATGCTTTGGATATACTGGAAAAGTATAAATGTAAAGGCTGGGAACGAGACTAGTAAATCCAAAGCGAAGCCCAGAGAGCCGGGTAAGGTGAGAGCCGGTGCTGGCGCAGGGGTTGAATGGACTCGGGAGCTGCAGACCGAAAAGGCTTAAACTGAGTAGGTCTTGCCGGAAAGGGAACCGTTAGCCGAACCCGGGGTATCGCACCAAAGTATTTGGAGCTGTACCTGAAAGAGATGATTGCTGTTAATAGCAATTAATTAGGGTGGTACCGCGAAAGAGTAACCTCTCGCCCCTATGGTGAGGGGATTTTTCTTTTATCGGGGGTTTTATGTATTATCCGACAATTGAAGAAATAAAAAAACTAAAAGACAGGGGCAACCTGATACCAATCTACCGTGAGCTGGTTGCCGACCTGGAAACACCGGTATCTGCTTTTATGAAGATTAACCGGGATGGCAATTCATTCCTGCTGGAAAGTGTCGAAGGCGGGGAAAGAATTGCGCGCTATAGCTTCATAGGCACAGAGCCATATAAGATAATAAAGACAAGCGGAAAAGATAAGACAGATCCGCTGCCGCTCATTGCACAGGAGCTGGGCAGGTACAAAATAGTACCGGTTGGTGGATTGCCTCGCTTCAGTGGTGGCGCGGTTGGTTATCTGGCTTACGAAACGGTTACACGCTTTGAAGAACTGCCCTCGCCGGATGCCGACCCGCTGGGACTGCCCGAAGCATTATTTATGTTTGTAGATACAATGCTCGTCTTTGACCATGTTACCCATCGTATAAAGATATTGAGCCATGCCCGGCTTGATGGAGATATAGAAGAGGAGTATGCAAAAGCGGTAGAGAGAATTGAAGAACTGGCAGATAGACTGAGCCAGCCATTAACACAAAATCAGGGCAGTAAAACTACCCGTAAATCCATAGATAGCCCGGAATTATCCTCAAACCTCTCCAGAGAAGAGTTTAAGAGAAGCGTATTGAAGATAAAGGATTATATTACTGATGGTGAAGCTATTCAGGTTGTGTTATCCCAGCGTCTGGCACAGACGACCAGTGTGCCTCCATTTGAAATCCACCGGGCGCTGCGAAGTATCAATCCATCGCCGTATATGTTTTTCCTTGATTTCAAGGATTTTTATATTATAGGGGCATCGCCGGAGATTCTGGTCAGGGTGGAGGATGGCATGGTTATGACCCGCCCGCTTGCCGGCACGAGGCCAAGGGGAAAAACACCGGATGAGGATAATAAACTGGAGCAAGAACTTAAACAGGACGAAAAGGAACGCGCCGAACATATAATGCTGGTTGACCTGGGGCGCAATGACATCGGGCGCGTAAGCCAGCCGGGTACGGTTGAGGTCAGCGAACTTATGGAAGTAGAGCGCTATTCTCACGTTATGCATCTTGTAACACATGTCCAGGGTAA
>JBDRFC010000054.1:0-8514 GCA_043819155.1 Chloroflexota bacterium
GGCGGCTGGTCAGCTAATGTCTATACCTCTGATAATGCCGGTACCTGGACTGTTACCGGTAGCTACAGTGGCAAAACAGATACAGCCATACTGACGGTTAATCCGGGGCCTGTCGCTTCTATAGTAATATCACCCGATACCACCACCATAACCGCCGGTGGCAGCCAGACATATACCGCCGAGGCCTTCGATGCTTTCGGCAACAGCCTTGGTGATGTAACCCCGGGCACTACTTTCTCCATCGAGAGTGGTGCCGGCGGCAGCTGGGGTACTAATGAATACACATCAGAGTTTGCCGGGACATGGACGGTAACCGGTGAATACAGTGGCAAGACGGATACCGCTATACTCACAGTTACTGCCGGACCTTTGGACTATATAATAGTCTCACCTGATACCGCTACCATAACCGCCGGCAGTAGCCAGTCATACATCGCCGAAGCCTTTGATGCTTTCGGCAACAGCCTTGGTGATGTAACCCCAGGCACTACTTTCTCCATCGAGAGTGGTGCCGGCGGCAGCTGGGGTACTAATGAATACACATCAGAGTTTGCCGGTACATGGACGGTAACCGGTGAATATAATGGAAAGGCTGATACTGCCACACTTGTTGTTTCCATGTTTGGCTTAGATTACATCATAGTCTCACCTGATACCGCTACCATAACCGCCGGTGATAGCCAGTCATACATCGCCGAAGCCTTTGATGCTTTCGGCAACAGCCTTGGTGATGTAACATCAGGCACTACTTTCTCCATCCATAGTGGAGCCGGCGGCAGCTGGTCTGCTAATGATTACACCTCGGAGTTTGTTGGTACCTGGACGGTAACCGGTGAATACAGTGGCAAAACGGATACCGCCATACTTGTTGTTACCGTCGGAGAGGCTGGAATACTGATATTGGAACCTGCTACAGCTATAAACGAAATCAATACTAACCATGAACTCACAGCCACAGTTACCGACCAGTATGGCAATCCAGTTTCCGGTGAGACGGTTACATGGATTATCGAAGATGGTCCTGGTTCCTTCGTTTCTACAGAAACAACCACCGATAGTAATGGCCAGGTTTTAGCTGTTATCACTTCCGACACGGGTGGCGTCACCACGGTTAAGGCGAGTGTATCAGAAACAGTTTATGACACAGCCACCAAGACATGGTCAGAAGAACCCCTGCAATATTTCACCGTGGACTTCCTTGGTGAAATAACAAGCGTACCTATGTCTGATGATGGAAGTATACTTGAACCTCTGGCGGCACCAAATCCCGACCATACACACTGGTTTGAAATGGAACAGGGTACCAGGGTATTGGACGACGCAGGCAATATAATTACTTTTATAGAGATCAGAATAACAGATGACCCACCCCTGGAAGGCGCTGATGTGATAGTAGGCGCTACTTATATAATTAATCCGCCCAATGCCACTTTCAGCAAACCGGTGATATTAACCCTGGGTTACGGCATTGATGAGCTACCTGAAGATGTTTCTTTCATTACAATTTCCAGTTATGAAACGATAATCGGTTGGATTGACCTTGAAGCAGAGAGCAATGTTGTCGCTGGAGTAGGTGAATTAAGCACCGATATAGAAAAATCCGGCGTTTTTGCTATCATAGCCGAGGTCACTCCTCAAAAATCACCTGCTGGCTTCGCCCTTGATACCTTAAGGATAAGCCCATCAGCCACAAAGTTCTGGGGTATCCTAACATTTGCAATCAGAGTTGGGGAAGATGCCGATATAAGAGTTTTTGTTAACAATTATGGAGGGGAGAAGGGTATTTATACTGCTAGTCTTATGCAAAATGGAAACGTTATTGCAAAACAGGAGGTTTCTATTCCTGCCGGACAGAGGCAAATGATTTCCTTCAACCTTTCTGAAATTGAACCGGGAGATTATAAAATCAAGATAGGCGACTGGTATGTAGAATTCTCAAGCACATTATGGATAAATTGGTGGTTGATTGCAGGATTAGCATCGGCTTTAATAGTGATAGTATGGGCAGCATGGTATTATGGATTCCATAATAGGAAACAAAAAGTTACGTAATATTTATAAGTATTTTATATTCTAAACAGAAGCTAACAAACCAGAGTTCTTAAAAGAACTCTGGTTTGTCTTTTTAATATTTTATACTGGAGGGTTGACTACTAATAGTTATTATGGTTCTATAATAAATCTGCAGTACCGGTAATAGTTAAAATGCTCTCGCAATAATACACATTATGAGGAATAAAATGTCACAGCAGATTAGACCATGGGTTAAGTATGTATCTGGAATGGAGTATGACGATATCGCCGACGCCGAGAGGCTTGTCGTGCGGCAGGAGAATCACAAAGAGTTAGCCTTTGAGTTTTGGGATTATGAAGGAAGGAGAGGGGAAATGACAATTCCAACCAATGTAGCCGTTGTTCTTGCCCGGTCTATCTTGCTATGTATAGATGGTGCATTAGACCAGATTGGAATCAATTTATAAATAGCAAGATTTATCAATATGAAGGGTAATAAAATGAAGTTATTTGTCATTTTTCCGGCTAGAAATGAAGGCGAAACTATAGCCCAGTGCATCGAAATAGCGCATAAAAGTAAATACAAACCAGAGATACTCGTCGTAGATGGGCATTCAGGGGATAACACCAAAGCGGAAGCCAGGGATGCCGGTGCCATAGTTATATCGCAGAGTAAAGGCGTTTATCCGGCTAAAGGTATAGCTATGAAAGATGGTGCCAGGGAAGCCCTTAAAAGAGGAGCTGATTGTATTTTATTTCTTGATGCCGATATTATAAATCTTACCTCGGAATGGATAGACCTTCTTGCCGAACCCATAATTGAAAAAGCATGTGATATGTCCCGGGGCTATTACAGAAGGGCTGAATATGATGGTGCCGTTACCTTGCTCCAGAGCTTTCGCTATAGATTTATCTTTTTGGTGAACAATGACGGCCTGGCGCTTGGTGGCACGACAAAACGAGCTTAGAATATCCTTTTCACTGCGAAATGCTTCTGTTTCTCCTCTCTGGCTGTTGGAGACGACTATCATCAGGCAGTTGTGAGGTATTCCCTTGAGAACACCGGCAAAAACCTTTAGCTCTTCATCCCTTATCGGCAGGACTATAGCCATTCGCTGCTGAATATCTTCTATAGCATCTACCCCTACGTTCTGTATTTCCAGCCCTTCATCAATATGCGTAGGGATACTCGATCCCGAATCCAATTCAAGGACTCTCTGTACTCCATGAATCTTTACCGAACCGAGATGCTCAACCAGACTTGTACCTTCTATGCGCATTTTCTACCTATTTCACCTATATAATAATGATATTTATCAAATGACTTTTACTTCTTTGTAATCTAACGGATTATAACAAATCAATGTGCTCGTATAAATACTAACCGAGCATCCTTATCCGTTTTTATTCTACGTCAAGACCTTTATCTTGGCAAGTTAATTCATTTCCGGGTTTATTATACGGCTTTTTATCAAGAATGCGAGTTTCAACACGTATGAAACCGCTACGATACTCAGTTCAACTTTAATATAATGCGCCACTATGTTAATTTTATGCTATTATTGTAATATTATTGCGTATGGAACCTTGGTAATAACATTGTTTGTTGCTGATAACTATATATTAAAACATTTTAATATCAGGATTTTTCGGCGCGCATTCAAGCCATACTGTTCCTTCATAAAAGGCATAAATCCCTTAAAATCAGACAAAGGAGGTTGAAATGAAACAATTCGGAGAGCTTTTCCAGACGGCTGATTGGAAAAAGGAGAAACATGTTCCCGTCATTGAATGCCCGGAGCAGGTTAAAGCCGATGAACTTTTCTCAATAAAGATTACCCTGGGCAAGGAGATAGCGCACCCAAATACTACCGAGCATCACATCAGGTGGATTTCTGTCTATTTTCAACCGGAAGATGAAAAGTTTACCTCTCAGGTGGGGCACTTTGAGTTTTCTGCCCATGGAGAATCTACCAGAGGCGCCAATCAGGGTTCAGTTTACACAAATCACGAAATAACCGTGTCTTTAAAGGTTAATAAACCTGGAGTTATTTACGCTACAGCTCTTTGTAACATACATGGATTGTGGCAGTCAGAAAAAGAGCTTCGGATTTATTAGCCATCTACCTCATTACGCATCGCAGTAAAAATAAACAACGGAGACGTAAGATGGGCACTCTGGTTCAAGCCGGGAAGACGGCTGAATTTAAAGATGGAGTTATGAGAGATGTTCCTATTGGCGGGCATGAGATTCTGCTTGTAAAGATAGGTAATAACTACTACGCCGCTAACAACCGCTGCCCTCATATGGGAGGCAGATTATCTAATGGCAAACTTGAAGGCACTGTGGTTGCCTGCCCTAGACATGGCTCTCAGTTCGACCTCAGAAGCGGTGAGGCAATCCGCTGGTTAGGGGGTTCCGGTCTTCTTTACAGGGTGGGCAGAGCTCTGAAATCACCGAGGCGGCTTGCTACATACAATGTGACTGTTGAGAATGATGATATCCTTGTTGAGATCTAATTAAAACATAACTATTTCTTATCCGGTATTACCTTTTATAAGGAAACCTGTATAAGTAAGCCTGGATGACCTATTTCCTCTATTCTTTTCAAATTCCTGTTTTAATAATACTCTGGTTTGTGCATACTTGAGTAACTGCTTTGCCAAAACTACTTATCTATTTGTAAAGTTGGTCACTCTGGTGTATACTGTTTATATAAGTTTAGGTTTAGGTTATTACAAACTTCTTAAAATCCCCGTGAATTTATATCAGGTATTGGATGACCCAAACTCCAACTAAAATCTTGAAGAGAGGAGGTCATCCAATGAGTTTTCAGGAAAAATCTATACAGTGTTCAGATTGCAGTGCAACATTTACCTTCAGCGTTGAGGAACAAGAACAATTTGCGTCTAGGGGCTATACTAACGAGCCTAAGCGCTGTCCTTCATGCCACCAGGCAAGAAAAGCACGGCAAAATAGCAGCAATGGCAGCAGCTACCAAAATAATAGCTATGGCTACAAACCTCAACGTGAAATGTTTCCTGCGGTATGTGCCGAGTGCGGCAAAGCTACCCAGGTACCATTCCAGCCTCGTGAAGATCGACCGGTTTATTGTAGAGATTGCTACAATAAGGTCGGGTTGAGCCGACAGCGCTAGTTTGTCATCTAAGACATACACAGGTTAGGAATTCCTAACCTCTGTATGTCCAGAACAAGGATTACACAATTTAAATGAAGGAGTATCAATATGAAAATCTACGTGGGTAACTTATCCTACGAGGTAACTGAACAAGACTTACGGCAAGAATTTGAGGCTTTTGGGGAGGTATCTTCTGCAGACATTATTATAGACAAGATTAGCGGGCGACCCAAGGGATTCGGGTTTGTTGAAATGGCCACAAAGTCTGAGGGTGAAGCTGCAATCGCGGACCTTAATGGTAAAACACTAAAAGAGCGAACTATTGTGGTCAATGAAGCTCGTCCTCGGACAGATAGCAGAGGTGGTGGGTCATATGGTGACAGAAGGGGTGGCGGATTCGGAGGAGGAAGACAGAAAAGATATTAAATTCCCTCTCCTTTATTTCTGCTTACGATACACAATATATTAATTACTCTGGAGGGCTACCGGCAAAGCGCAGGCCATGGATAACCCCATTGCCGAGGAAGGGGGTCAATATGAACATCTATATAGGCAACTTATCCCTTGAGGTTACTGAGGAGGAACTGCGGCAAGAATTTATGGCTTTCGGGGAAGTGTTATCTACAATAGTTATGAACGATAAGTATATCGGTAGTGGTCAATCAAGGGGCTATGGATATGTCGAAATGGCGTCGAAACCTGAAGGTGCCATCGCGATTGCTGCCCTTAATGGTAAAGCATTGAGGCGCTACCCCTTTCTGGCAAAAAAGGCAATGGCCCTTATGTTGCCAAGGGAGGCAGCTGGTCCACTAACAGAATAAGACAAAGAAGATACAAAATCAGTTGAGTTGCCTGCCATTTTTAGACGCATGCAATTCTAAATTCTACTAAGGAGCTAAATGAATTTCGATACCTTTAATTTTCATCCGAGCATAATGGCCGGTGTGCATGCGCTCGGTTATTCCATACCTACACCAATACAATTAAACGCAATCCCGCCGATTATGCAGGGGCTGGATGTCATCGGGTTGGCCCAGACAGGAACGGGTAAGACAGCGGCTTTCGTACTACCTATTCTAGAACACCTGCGATCAGGCCCGCGAGGATGTGTCCGGACCCTTATAATCTCACCCACGCGCGAGCTGGCCGAGCAGACCTGCGAGGTTATTAACAGCCTGGGGAGCAGGACTGGGCTACAGAGCATTACTATATATGGCGGGGTAAACATGGACCAGCAAATCCGAAGATTGCACAGAAGCCCCGAAATTATAGTCGCCTGCCCAGGCAGACTGCTTGATCATCTATGGAAGGGTTCAATAAGTTTGTCAGAGCTAGAAATCCTCGTCATAGACGAGGCCGATCGCATGTTTGACATGGGCTTTCTGCCTGATATACGTAATGTCCTGGGGTGCATCCTGCACAAACACCAAACATTGCTTTTCTCGGCTACCATGCCCACCGGTATCCGGCGCCTGGTGCGTGAATTCCTGCATGACCCGGTCACAGTGCAAATCGACCGCACGCTTCCAGCAAAAACAGTGTCACATGCCCTTTACCCAATACAACAGCACCTCAAAACAACTTTGCTTAAGGAAATTCTCAATAAAACCAAGACGGATTCAGTGCTTGTCTTCACCCGTACCAAACACCGCGCCGAACGCGTGGCAAGGCAATTGTTACAGGCAAGCTATCGGGTGACTTCATTACAAGGAAACTTGTCCCAGAACCAGAGACAGGCTGCGCTTGCAGGCTTCCGTAACGGCTCTATTAAGATTCTGGTGGCGACCGATATTGCTGCACGCGGTATCGATGTTTTAAGTATTTCCCACGTCATCAATTATGATATGCCCGAAAGTACGGATGACTACATCCATCGAATCGGCCGTACCGGGCGGGTTGATAAAAACGGTGATGCATTAAGCTTTGTAACCGATGCCGATGCAGATAAGATACTTGCCCTTGAGCGGATTCTCGATGCGCCACTTGAGCGTCTTACAATTAAAGGCTTTGATTACGCTAAGCCTGCGCCGGACAAAGAATTTCGTCTTTCGTACCGACCACAACGGCGATTCATAAGAAAACAAGATATTTACAAACAAATGGCTATAAAGTAGAATATGCCTCTGCTTGCCAGCTGTAGTATCCTCCTAATGTGACAAATGAAGCCTCCTATATTAGGAGGCTTCAACGATATACCTAGGGAGAGCAGTACAATGGCCTTTGAGTATCCATCAACCCAATGGCTCGAACTGTCCTACTTTTGCTAACTACATACAGTGGAACAACGTTTCGCCATTAGCCATGTTAGGCAAAAGACAACCTGTAATGTTATTGCCATTACTTCATCCGTTATTTTATGCTCAATCTGGCAGCAGAGACGCTCCGCAATCTCTGTGAATAGATCAGCAACTTCTTCCTCAGCCTGATATTCTTAGGCGTTATTTCCACCAGTTCATCTCTATTCACAAAATCAATTGCCTGCTCCAGGCTCATTTTCAGGGGTGGCGTCAGTTTGACGGCAATATCAGACGTAGAAGACCGGACATTGGTCTTCTTCTTTTCCTTGCAGACATTAACCGGAATGTCCTGCAGCCGTGAATTCAGTCCCACAATCATGCCTTCATAGACCTGGGTGCCAGGTTCAATGAAGGTCAGCCCGCGCCTCTGGGCATTGTTCAGGCCATAGGTAATCGCAAATCCCTGCTCCGAGGCGACCAGTACCCCATTGCGGGTGGAGACAATTTCCCCCCGCCAGGGTTCATATTCCAGAAACATGCTATTCATGGTCCTCTCTCCGCGTGTGGAGGTGAGAAAAGAACTGCGAAAACCTAGAAGGCCCTTCGTAGGTATCTGGAATACCAAACGCACATTGTCCTGACCATCATTGCGCATATCAATCATCCGGGCTTGCCGCTTGCTCAGCATCTCAGTTAATATCCCGATATATTCATCTACGGTATCAATTGTAAGCACTTCTACAGGCTCAATAATTTTGCCATCAACTACTTTGGTAATCGCTTCCGGTTTAGAGACTTCAAATTCGTAGCCCTCGCGGCGCATGTTTTCAATCAGGACAGCCAGGTGCAATTCTCCTCTCCCCCTGACCAGGAAGGTGTCCGGACTATCCGTATCCTGTACCCTGAGACTGAGATTGATCTCCAGTTCTCTATAAAGCCTTTCCCGTAACTGCCGGGTAGTACAAAAGCGTCCCTCCCGGCCGGCAATTGGTGAGGTGTTGACAGCAAAGGTCATCTCTACCGTCGGCTCGCCAATCTCGATGCGCGGCAGAGCCTCCGGCTGGGCAGGATCGGCGATGGTGTCCCCGATGCTGACTTTCTCAATGCCGGTTACCGCCACAATA
>JBDRFC010000055.1:0-2556 GCA_043819155.1 Chloroflexota bacterium
CAACAGGGTATTACCGGAGAGAATTTGCTGGTTTTGCTGGAAAGGCGGCTTGATAATGTCGTCTATAGGCTGGGCTTCGCCGATTCACGTGCTCAAGCGCGACAGCTTGTTCAGCACGGGCATATAATACTAAATGAATGCAAAACAGATATCCCTTCATGCCTTGTAAAAGAAGGAGATACAATTACCTGGCACGAAAGAAGCAAAAAGAACGAATATTATAAACAGAGGCTTCAGAGTATCGGCGGCCAGGCTGTAGCCGGCTGGCTAAGCCTGGATAAGCAGAAGCTTATTGGAAAGGTATTATCTATACCTACCCCGGACGATGTTGAGATAAAGTTCGATGTCGCCTCTGTTGTTGAACACTATTCACGGTAGTTTATAAGGAGGTCGCATTGTCTAGCCTAGCGATACCAAATATAGAGTGTATTGAAAGCGGCGATAATTACGGACGTTTTATCATTGAGCCGCTAGAGAAGGGATTTGGCACTACTATCGGCAGTGCTATGAGACGTATATTACTCAGTTATCTAACCGGCGCTGCGGTAACAAGGGTGAGAATTGAGGGTATTCAACATGAATTCACTCCGATTCCCGGTGTCAAGGAAGATGTCTTTGAGTTTTTGCTTAATGTAAAGGCATTGAATATAAAATCCCTTTCCGGCAAACCGGGTTTGTTGACACTGGAGAAGACAGATGCTGGCGAAGTTCACGCTGCCGATATCAAACCATCGGTTGATTTTGAAATTGTAAATCCTGAGCTCTATCTGGCGACACTGGATTCTTCTGAAGCCGGACTATATATAGAGTTTGACGTTGAGATGGGGATGGGGTATAAACTTGCAGAATCGGGTGATAATCTACAGGTAGGCACAATTCCGATGGATGCCATCTTCGCTCCGGTGCGGCAGGTTAATTTTAAGGTTGAGTCGGCACATGCCGGCCGTGAGACCAGCCGAGAGCGTTTATATCTGGAGGTGCGGACAAACGGCACTATAGCCCCGGTGGATGCCATCAGTAATAGCGCCAATATATTGATTGAACAGATAATGCCGTTTGTAGATTACAGCCGGGTTTCTCAGATCGCAGAGGAGAAGGAGGCATTGCGTGCAACTATCTCCGACGATGTATACAATATGCAGGTAGAGCAGCTGAACCTTTCGGTTAGAGCTATGAATTGTCTGAGGCGTAGCGGTGTCAATACGGTTGGTGAGCTTATAAGCACTGATATAAATGATTTAATGTCGCTGCGGAATTTCGGGCAGAAATCAAAGAAGGAGATAGATGAAAAGCTTCGGGATCTAGGATTGTCTTTTACTCCCGGTTTAAGCGAAAGCAAGGATCAGACAAAAAAGAAAGCAAAAAGCAAGAAATCTGACAAGAAGGATGAAGAGCCGGGTGCAGAAGATTAAAACAATGCACGGAATTGCAGCAAGTATATTCTATATTATGATGGGAATAAAACATGAGACATAAAGTAGCCGGCAGGGGCTTAAGCAGGTCTACAGGTCACAGGAAAGCCCTGTTTCGTAACCTGGTGACAGAGCTCCTTGCCTATGAAAAAATAAAGACGACAGAAGCCAAAGCCAAAGAAATACGTGGCATAGCCGAAAAGATGATTACGCTGGGCAAAAATGGCGGGCTTGATGCACGGCGCCAGTTGTTAGCCTTCATCTATGATAGAAAGGTGGTCGATAAGGTTTTTGGCGACCTTTCGCAAAGGTATGCTGAACGACCTGGTGGTTACACTCGTATCACAAAATTGGGTTGCAGGTTAGGGGATGGGGCAAGCATGGTTAAACTGGAGCTGGTGGAATAATGGCATTGACCGGAGTAAAAAAAATACGGGATGTATCTTCAGGCAGGAAAGTGATGTCCCTGGATGGAGATATTGAGAACCCTCTGCTGGTGGAAAACACTACCAGGGTTGTGTTGCTCTTGGAATACGATGGCAGCCAATACCATGGCTTTCAATTACAGGAGAATCTGCCTACTATACAGGGTGAAATAGAGAAAGCACTGAAAAAACTTACCGGTGACAGTAGAAGGGTGATAACCGCAAGCCGAACCGATACAGGAGTTCATGCCCGTGGACAGGTGGTTAGCTTCAGGACAGGGTCATCGCTGGCAAAGCGGGCATTTGTAAACGGCCTGAATTACTATATGCCGAATGATATTGCCGTGAAAGCGGCTTACATGACCGGCGAATCCTTCAGGGTCAGGAGTCAGGCTATCAACCGTGAATACAAATACTATATTCTGAATAGCCCGACGCGCTCTCCGTTGCAGGATGGCTATTCACATCTGGTAAGCGGGGAGCTGGATATTGAGGCTATGAACCTGGCGGCTAAATTACTCGTTGGTGAGCATGATTTAGTTTCATTTGCCAGCAATCTGGGAGTAGAACTGAAAAGTACAAAGCGAAGGGTTTATAAGTCAGAGATTAACAGGGAAGGGGAAATGGTTATTTTTAACATAATAGCCGGCTCTTTCCTACCCCACCAGGTGCGAAATACGGTCGGAGCCCTTATACGGGTGGGACTGGGCAGGATGACT
>JBDRFC010000056.1:0-9498 GCA_043819155.1 Chloroflexota bacterium
TTTCTACTCGACGGAAATAATATATTCGTAATGCGGTTGCCCACCGTTGACTAATTCAACCTGAAGATCAGGATATTTTGTTGAGATATTGTTGTTTATTTCTTTTGCTTCATTTTCTCTGGCGTCGGCACCGTAGTAGATGGTAACGACTTCGGCCTTTCCCATCTCAGCTCTGTCAAGCATGTCATTTATGACATCGGCTGTCTCATCGCCTACGGCTATGAGTGCTCCATCAAGGAGCCCAATGGCTTGTTTCTTCTTGATAACAAGACCATTCAACTTTGTGGAGCGAACGGCGCGTGTAATTTCAATGGACTTCACTAATGATAATGCCTCTGTCATAATACTGACATTTGTTTCAAAGTCGGCTTCGTAGTCGAAGGCTAGTAATGCGGCTACGCCCTGGGGTATTGTTTTTGAGGGTACGACCTTAATAGTTTTATTCGTTAACGATTGAACCTGCCCAGCGGTAAGTATTATATTTTTGTTATTGGGCAGGATTATAATCTTGTCTGACGCTGCTTGCTCCACCGCTTGGAGCAAATCCTTTGTACTGGGGTTCATTGTCTGCCCGCCGGGGACAATGGCTGTTACCCCCAGGCTGGAAAAGACATCGCTGAGCTTGTCTCCGGGGACAACGGCAACTATAGCCAGGCCGGTCGCCGGTGCTCTTTCTTTCTGCATCTCCAGGAACTCCTGGTGTTGCTCATCCATGTTGCGTATGCTGACACTGTGTATTGTTCCCAGTGAGGTTATATAGTGGATAACATTGCCCGGGTCCAGGGTATGGATATGGATCCTGGCTGTGGTGTCATTGCCGACCACGATAATTGATTCACCTTTATTGTTAAGCTTCTTTCTCAGTTTATCCGGGTCAAGGTCTTGCCCTTTGAGCATAAACTCGGTACAGTAACCGAAGGGAGTCTCGTCAATAGCCACCCTTTCCGGTGCGGTGAAAACCATGGGGGTTAAAGGGATGCTGCTGGCTATCATCTGTGGCTTGCGGAATTGCAACAGTTCCGCCTCGCCGTTAAGGTAGCGAAGGGCGCCTTCCAGCAGGGTATATAGACCTTGCCCCCCAGCGTCCACCACCCCGGCTTCTTTCAGTACGGGAAGCAGGCGGGGAGTATTAGCCACCGATTCGTTCGCAGCATTAACGGCTGCTTCCATTACGGATATCACGTCGCTTTCGTTCTTAGCCGCCTCTTCCCGGGCAGCCACCGAGGCATCTTTAATAACGGTAAGGATAGTCCCCTCTACCGGATTGCTTAAACCCTTGTATGCCATGACCGATGCCTGTGATAGGGCATTAGCCAGGTCGCTGCCGTTAAAGGTTTCCTTTTCGCTAAAACCCTGCGCCAGACCGCACATTATCTGTGATAGAATGACTCCGCTGTTACCACGGGCGCCTATCAATGCTCCTTTTGCCATAGCTTTAGATATACTTGATATATTATCGTTAGCCGACCGGTCGGCTTCCTCAATAGTGGAATGCATGGTGAGTAGCATATTGGTTCCGGTATCACCGTCAGGCACAGGAAAGACATTCAGTGCGTCTATATCAGAAACACTCTTCTCCAGCCAGTTGGCGGCGGCGGCAAACATTTCCCTGAAATCACGTCCACTATTAGCGTTGCTTTGCTTCATTGCTATGCCATCCCCTTTAAGCTGTATGCTAACCGTTCTTATGCTCTTGTCAATTCGGTGCTGACTATGATATTATAATGCAGGGATTGTACATCAATCTTTTATCCAAGTCAAAGGGAGAGATACCATTCTATGAAATGTGAACTATGCGGTAAATCGGCTCAATTCGGCCATAATGTCAGTCATTCGAAGCGTCATACCAACCGGCGCTGGTTGCCCAACATCCACCCGGCTACAATAATAAAAGACGGTAAATCGGTACGCCTTAACATGTGCACCAGGTGCCTGCGCTCTCAGCACAAGTTAGCACGGACTGCTTAAAACCCTCCTTTATTTGATTCACCGATCATTCTTTTAGCTCTATCAATTGCTTTTACTACCTGCTTTGGTGCCGTTCCACCGGTTATATTTCTGGCGGCAACGGAGGATGATTCTGAAATAGTTAAAGCATCTTTGTCAAAGAGAGGGGAAAAACGCTTATATTCACTTAAACTGAGCTGGTTGAGTTCCTTATTCTTTTCGGCGGCGTAGCTTACCAATCTGGCGGTTAGGCCGTGGGCACTCCTGAAGGTTTCTCCTTTGGCTACAAGGTAATCGGCTAAATCGGTAGCCAGTATATAATCCCGGCTTGCTGACCGTTCCATATTCTCCTTTTTAATCTTCAGGCTGGCAATCATACCGCTGAATACTTCCAGTGAGGCTGAAAGTGTGTCCACACTATCAAATAAAGCCTCCTTATCCTCCTGCAGGTCCCGGTTGTAGGATAGTGGCAGGGCTTTCATGGTAGTAAGAAGGGCCATCAGGTTTCCGTAGATGCGCCCCACCTTGCCTCTGGCAAGCTCGGCGACATCCGCATTCTTCTTTTGCGGCATAATGCTGCTGCCGGTAGCATAGGCGTCGTCTAGTTCAATGAAACCAAACTCGGCTGAAGACCATATAACAATTTCCTCTGCCAGTCGTGAGAGATGCATCATGCATATACTGGCGGCGGCAAGGTATTCAATAACGAAGTCCCTGTCGGAAACGGCATCCATACTGTTCTGGCTTATCTGGCTGAATCCAAGCTCAAGGGCTACAAAGTCGCGGTCAATATCATAGGCAACGCCGGCGAGGGCACCACTGCCAAGCGGCATAACATCGGTGCGCTTCAGGGCATCGCCGAATCTTTCAAAGTCTCTCTGGAACATTTCGAAATAGGCGAGCAGGTGATGGGCCAAGAGGACAGGTTGCGCCGGCTGCAGATGGGTATAACCCGGCATAACCACGTCTTTATTCTCTTCAGCCAGTTCTACCAGCGATTGCTGTAAATGCCTCAGCTGTACCAGTGTTTCGGATATCGCCTCCTTTGTAAAAAGACGCATATCAAGGGCTACCTGGTCATTTCTGGAGCGGGCTGTATGCAGCTTTCCGGCAACCTCGCCCGTAAGCTCGAATAGTCTGGCTTCGATAGCCATATGTATATCTTCCAACTCGGCTTTGAATTTAAATTTACCCTGCTCTATCTCGCGGGAGACATTAGTCAAGCCTTTTATAATGATAAAAGCATCCTGCTGTGGTATTATACCCTGTTTAGCCAGCATTCTGGTGTGGGCGATGCTACCGTCTATGTCGTGGCGATACAGGCGTTTATCAAAAGGCAGAGAGGAGATATATTTAACAACCGTTTCGTCAGCTGGCGTATTGAGGCGGCTTCGTATATGGCTCATTTGTTTACTCCCTAGCCCTGCTTATCTTCTTCAGGGGGTTGTATCTGTGATTGGGTTTTAACCGGCAGTCCCCAGATGTGGATAAAGCCGGCAGCAGCGCTCTGGTCGAACTTATCACCCCTGTCATAGGTTGCCAGGCCATGGCTGTATAGTGAAAAAGGTGATTTACGACCGACGACACTGCATTTACCCTTGAATAGCTTTAAGCGTACCGTTCCGCTGACGAATCGTTGTGTTGATTGCACGTATGCTGTCAGGTCCTGGTGTTGTGCGCTGAACCACAAACCATTGTAGATGAGGTCGGCATACTCCAGGGCTACTATATGCTTGAAGCGAAACTGTGCTTTTGACAAAGTTATTGCCTCCAGGGCCTGGTGGGCTTCAAGAAGAACTATTGCCGCCGGTGCTTCGTATATTTCCCTTGATTTTATGCCCACCAGCCGGTTCTCAACGACATCGATTCTACCGATACCATGATCACCGGCAATTTCATTCAAGCGCTGTACAAGGCTGATTTTTTTCATTTCGTGTCCATTCAGTGATACCGGAATACCTTTGCCAAAGCCTATCTCTATATAGGTGGCTTTATCCGGGGCGTCGGCGGGTGATTTGGTCCAGGAGAAGGCATCCTCCGGCGGTTCCAGCCACGGGTCTTCAAGAACGCCGCATTCAATACTCCTGCCCCACAGGTTTTCATCAATGGAATACGGGCTGGCAGTTGTGATGGGTATCGGGATGCCATTGCGCTGGGCATAGCCTATCGTTTCCTCCCGGGTCATACCCCATTCCCTGGCGGGGGCTATGATTTTAAGATCCGGTGCCAGGGAGGCGACTCCCACCTCGAATCTCACTTGGTCATTTCCCTTGCCGGTACAGCCGTGCGCCACTGCTGACGCCCCCTCCTCCAGTGCCAGTTCGACTAAAAGCTTGGAAATTAATGGTCGGGAAAGAGCTGTAGCCAGCGGGTATTGTCCTTCATAGACGGCGTTAGCCTGGAGGGCCGGAAAAACGAATTTGTCCACAAATATCTCCCTGACGTCTTTGACAAGCGCCTTACTGGCGCCGACCTTGAGCGCCTTACTGCGGGTTGATGAGAAATCTCGTTCATTGCCGACATCGACAGTCAGAGTAATAACATCAAGGCCATACTTTTCCTTCAGCCATTTGATGGCTACCGATGTATCAAGACCGCCACTATAAGCCAGTATTACTTTATCAGGCATTTTCAACCTTCCTTTGACTAATATTATATACCATACTTAACCGGGTTTTTTATAGTCCCGGCTGAAGTTTTATTGCTTCTCGGGATTAAAATTGTTATCCAGAAATGCCAAGACCTGTGAACTTACCCCCTCGTATTGCCAGCCATAATCATGCCCCGGTGCCCCGATGTAGAACAGAATATGCCCCGGATATTCCTGAGATATACCGAATAAAGCCTCCAGATTGGAGCGGATAATGGTGATTATATCCCCCTGGCTGAATGCATCGGGAGTCGAGCCGTTGCTCTTTAAAACAAGCATCCTGTCTGATTCAGTGCCGTTGTTCCAGGAGGGCGGACCTAGCTGGATACTATAAACCTGAGGATTATCCTTTAGAATTTGCATAGTATCTCCGCAGATGGTGGAGCCATTGCTTTCACCGGAGAGTATTACCCTTATGTTCGGTATATGACTGGTAAGGAATTCAATCCTGACAGCCAGGTCTTCTGCTTTTGTCGGGTAGAGGCCTGCAGCAAACATGAATTCACTGATGCATCCGTTTAAAGTCTTAGCTGTCCTGTAGTGGTCCAGCCACAGTGTGTCGTAGTCTAAACTGTTTAATTTGGCGTCGATACCGATAACAAATTCATGGCCGTGTGGAAAAGCCTCGACAGGAGACCACCCCCAGCCGCCAGAGTTGCTGATTAATACAATATCTTTATCTTTGGCTTCAAGGTACATAGCCAACAGCTGGCTTATGAATTCATCTTGCTTTTGCCGGTTGTTACCAAACAGCCCGGCAGCCGCTTCAGCGGCATCGTCAACAATATGCTGAGGTACACCGGAAAAGTCTTCAGTTAACAGAGGAGTGCCATTACTATCCGCCTTGCAGGTTATTGCCGGTACCACCGGTGATGGTGCCAATAATACAATAGCGAGACAGATAGCGGTGATAAGAGCCACCGCTATCTTAAGCCTGAATATCTTGGATGACATAAAAATATTACCCTTTTATTCCTGACTTTTAATACCGGATAGTGCTTTATTTATAATACCCAATGCTTCGTCTACCTCATCCTTATTTATAATAAGCGGCGGCATGAAGCGCAGGGCGTTATCCTTTAATTTATTAACCAGAAGCCCGTTTTCCAAGCAGGTTAGCATCACCGATTGGGCGATATTATTGCTGAACTCTATAGCCTGGAGTAATCCCAGCCCGCGGACGTCAGTGATGAATTCATACTTTTGCTTCAGCTTTTCCAGTCCGGCGGCAAGATGCTGCCCCATGGCCCTGGCATTGCCGGTGATATCGTTGTCAATGATAAACTTTAACGTGGCATAACCGGCGGCACAGGCTACCGGGTTGCCGCCGAAGGTAGAGCCATGCTCGCCGGCAGAAAAAACAGAAGCCTTTGCATTGGCTAAAATAGCCCCGATTGGTATACCGCTGGCAAGCCCTTTAGCCAGCGTCATTATATCGGGTTCAATTCCGTAGTGTTCATAAGCAAAGAGGCTCCCCGTTCTGCCGACACCGGTTTGAATTTCATCAAGAATGAGGAGAACGCCTTTTTGACGGCATAGCTCCGATACCTCTTTTAAGTAGTTATCATCAGGCAGATTTACGCCGCCCTCCCCCTGTACAGGTTCTAGCATAACGGCGCATGTCTTCTTATTTATAGCCTCTTCGATTGCTTTTATATTGTTATATGCAACGTTTGCGAAACCGCTTGGCAGGGGGATATACGGCTTCTGAAACTTTGGCTGGCCGCTGGCTGAAACCATAGCCAGCGTACGTCCGTGGAAGGAACCGGTGGTGGTTATTACCTCGTAAGCCCCGCCCAGATGCAGGTGGCCATAGCGGCGCGCCAGTTTGACGGCGCCTTCGGTAGCCTCAGCGCCGCTGTTACAGAAAAATACTTTATCAAGGCAACTGTTCTGTACAAGGAGTTTGGCCAGCTTAATCTGGGGAATCGTATAGTAGCTGTTTGAGACGTGAATCAGGTTTTTTACCTGCTGTGTTACTGCCTCTACGATTGATGGGTGGCAATGCCCCAGGCTGTTAACCGCCCAGCCGGCAGTAAAATCAAGATACTCTTTTCCATTATCGTCCCATACCCTGGTACCATTTCCCTTGATAAGTGTTATCGGTATGCGTTTGAAAGTGGGCATATAGTATTTATGCTCCAGCTGTTGCCACTTGTTAAACTGTTTCTCTCCGGCGGATGCTTTATCATTGTGCCACTGCCGCCCTTATTCTCTACTTCATTAAGCAGGGCATGTCTTTGCCTGCCGTCTATTATAGTGCAGGTTGTGGCGGTGCTGCTTAAAGCCCTCAGGCAGGCTTTTAGTTTGGGAATCATACCCCCCGAAGCCACACCCGAAGCCATCAGAGATTCGGCTTCAGCCGGTGATAGATGGGGTATTAAATTACCTGATTCATCATGGATGCCATCGACATCGGTTAGCAGGATGAGCTTCTCGGCGCCGATAACGGTCGCTATCTCACCGGCAATGGTATCGCCGTTGATATTGAGCAACAGAGGCGCTTTCGGTGGTCTGTCAAAGGCGTGCAGGCTAACCGGGGCAATAACAGGTATGAAGCCTGACTCCAGCAGAGCTGTTAGCAGTGACTGGTCTACCTTAACGATATTACCGACATAGCCCATTTCCTTGTTCCTGATTCTGCCCTGAACAAGGCTGCCGTCAACACCGCAGATACCTACCGCCCGCCCGCCGCCTGTGTTTATGGCAGCTACTATTTCTTTGTTTACCAGGCCCCCCAGAACCGCTGTTACCATCTCAAGGGATGCCTCATCGGTTATGCGCTCACCCTGAAAAAAATCAGTGGTTGTATTCTGACGTTTCAACCACTTGCTAACGATATGGGCGCCACCATGGACGAGTATCAGAGGTTTACCTTGCTTCTGGAGGGTAACCACGTCCTCGATGGTGGTATCTTTGCTGTCAAATATAGAGCCGCCGAGTTTAACTATAATAATATCACTGGTCTTCGTAATCAATTTTTGAACCCCTCTGTTATCAGGTTGTATACTGGCTGTTAATAGTTACATATTCCTCGGACAGGTTGCAACCCCAGGCGGTAGCCGTTGCCTCCCCAAGGTTAAGATTAAGGTCTATAAATACCTCGTCGTCTTTCAATATATTTGATATATTATTCTTATCGAAAGGCAGGAGGTTGCCTTCCTTTATCAGGCAGATACCACCAATGTAGAGATCAAGCCTTGATTCTGTTATTTCGGCGCCGCTCCTGCCGGCGGCGGCAATAATCCTGCCCCAGTTGGGGTCGTTGCCATGAATTGCCGTCTTAACCAGCGGCGAACTGACGATAGTCCTGGCAATAGACCGGGCATCTTCTGTATTGGCTGCCCCCTTTACCATAACCTCTATAAGCTTGCTGGCGCCTTCGCCGTCACGGGCAATATCTTTGGCAAGGTGAATGCAGGCATGGTTAAGTGCTTCCTGAAAAACTTCAGCCTGTGCCATATTTTGCTTGATTACTATATTTCCAGCTAATCCGTTTGCCATAAGTAGCACTGTATCGTTAGGGCTGGTATCACCATCTACGGAAACCATATTGAAAGAGATATCTACCGCTTTCTTAAGCGCGACGGCAAGAAACTCTGTATCCACCATGGCATCTGTTGCCAGGAAGCAGAGCATAGTGCCGAGCTTGGGATGAATCATACCCGAGCCTTTAGCTATGCCACCGATTATAAAATCACTACCGGTGGCTCTAACAGCCACCTCTTTGGTTGTTGTATCCGTTGTCATTATTGCCTTTGCCAGTGAATGACCTCCGTCAGGGGAAAACTTTATCTTCTTAATGGCTGATTTTATAGATTCCAGGGGTAAACACCTGCCGATAATTCCGGTGCTGGCAATTAGAACGTCCTGTGGATTTATCTCAATCATTTCTGCCGTTGCATCTACTACAGCAGCCGCGTCTGCCATACCCTGTTCGCCGGTGCCGGCATTAGCACAACCGCTGTTTACCACTACTGCCTTAGCTGTATTGCTGGGTAGCTTTTGCTGGCATAGCAGTACCGGTGCCGCCTTCATTCTGTTTGCAGTAAACAAGCCAGCGGCGGCGCAAGGCACCTCGGACAGGAGAATGCCCAAGTCCAGTTTATGCCTGGCATATTTATTTATACCGGCAAAAATAGCTCCTGCTGAAAAGCCCTTGGCTGAAGTAACTGTACCATTGGGGATAAGTTCAATTTCGGCTGCCATTGTGCTAAAACTATATCATACAAGCGTAGATGGAGCAATGAAAGTTATCGCTTTTTCAACCTAAATTTAATCCCATTGAACAAACATCGGGATTGTAATGGGTATTTTAATTACTCATTATATATTGCAAGAGCCCCTGCTATATCACCACCATCCAAGCTAATCTTCTGTGTTTCGCCTAAACTACCATACCCATACATAGTAAGATAACTATTACCGCTATCGTATAGATCACCTAAACCTACAATATGCCCTACTTCATGTGTAGCTATGTTTTGAATATCGAAAGCATTAGTTAACTCAAAAGTAGTTCCTTCTCCATCAGTATCAATGCCCCAATTAAGGAATGAGTTAAAAACTATATCAAACTCCATTATTGGGTCAAAGGTTGCAGGATTACTATCAGAGTAATACCAAAAGGTTGCTATTGCTATCGTGCTTTTAGGAGCTATCCTAGTCCATGATACGGTATTTTGACCATCATACTTACGCCCTGAGATACTAGTTTCGGCTTCATAAGAAAACAGATCTGCAGCAACCTCCCCATCCCAAGTATCAAAGGATGATATGATTTCTGTTAAAGATCCTTCAGGCGCACCTGAAGTATTAATATAGTAGGTAGCTGTTTCAGTAAGTTTTGTTCCTATTAGTTTATAAGTACCTTCCGGTTCAGGCTCAGGTTTATCTTTCTT
>JBDRFC010000057.1:0-14528 GCA_043819155.1 Chloroflexota bacterium
AGTTATGTGGTTTAATCCAAGTTCTAGTGAAAAAAGTTTTGGTATTTTTAATAATTTTGTGCATAATAATACCCCCCTACTCTTATTAAGTAGAGTGTATAATGGCGCAGGGGGGTAATTCAACCAAAAGCGAACTTTACCATTTCTTTGCTTAATATTATAGATTTAAGTTATAATGTTATTTCGTTGAGGTTTAAATGACTTATCAGGAACACAAACACCAGTCACCAAAAAACATAAGCTGTTCAGTTATCATCGTCTCAGATAGCAGAACAGAACAAAATGACGAATCAGGTAAATATATTATGCAGGTACTCAAGGATAATAATCATGAGGTGCTGTCATATTCTCTGCTTAAAAACGACGCCGATGCCATTAAAAAAAGAGTAAACGAGCTTCTGAATGAAAATGGTCTTGAGGTAATTATAATCAGCGGTGGCACCGGTATAAGCCATAGAGATGTTACCGTAGAGACGATATCACCTGTTTTGGATAAAATAATGGATGGTTTCGGTGAACTATTTCGCTTTTTTACCCATCAGCAGATAGGTACCGGCAGCATCATGAGCCGGGCAATAGCCGGTGTTGCCAGAGGCAAGGTAATCATTTGCTTGCCGGGTTCTCTCGGAGCGGTTAATCTGGCTATGGAGAAAATAATCCTGCCCGAAATTGGGCATATGGTAAGGGAAGCAAAAAGATGAAGCCTTTCGGTGCGCTGCTCTCCTTTGAAGAAGCTGTAAGAATAATTGATGCCAATATAGAACAGATAACCAGGGTTGAGACTATAAGCATAAGCGATTGCCTGCATAGAGTACTGGCGCAGGATATAATTGCAAGCCGTAGTACACCCCCTTTTGATAGAGCCGCCGTCGATGGCTACGCACTTAAAGCCAAGGATACCTTCGGCACATCCAGGCAGAATCCCGGTATGCTTAAAATAATTGGCGTAATCTATGCCGGGGAAATGCCAGAGCTTAAGTTAGCCACCGGGGAGTGCGCTCAGATTGCTACCGGCGCTAAAATGCCCCGGGGTGCCGATGCCGTTGTAATGGTCGAGGATGTCAACCATGAAGATGGGCAGATAAAGGTAATAAAACCTGTCTATCCTAAGGCGAATATAGCCCCCATAGGTGAGGATATAAAGAAGGGCGAACTTGTGCTAAAAGAGGGTATCTTTCTTAGCCCGGCAAACGTCGGCGTTCTTGCTTCACAGGGAATTACCCGGGTCAGCGTCTATGAAAAACCAGGGGTGGCTGTTATCCCTACCGGCGAAGAGATAGGTGAAGTCGGACAGAAATTAAAGCAGGCTCAGATTTATGACATTAACTCCCATACCGTCGGCGCCGTGGTCAGGGAGAATGGCTGCCAGCCATCAAGGCTCGGTATTATCGGCGACACCCCCGGGGCGATTAAGGCCGCTATCGAAGCAGGGCTGAAAGCCGATATGGTGGTTTTCACCGGAGGCTCTTCGGTTGGTGAGAGAGATTTGCTTTTTGGCATCCTTGAGGAGATGGGGGAGGTCCTTTTTCACGGCATTCAGATAAAGCCGGGGAAGCCGACCATGTTCGGTAAGATAAAAGGTAAACCTATATTTGGCATGCCCGGCTACCCTACTTCCTGTTTAATAAACGCCTACATATTGCTTCTGCCGGCGTTGAGAAAGATGTCTGGTCTTCCAGTGAAAAGAAACGTAACTGTAAACGCAACACTTGGCGAAAAGGTTCCCGGCAGTACCGGCCGCAAGCAGTTCTTGCCCGTCAGGATTGGAGAGGAAATAGCTTTTCCTATATTCAAGCAATCGGGGGCGATAACCGGCACCGCCAAAGCCGATGGCTATATTGTTATAGATGAAAATATAGATATTATGGAGAAGGAGCACCCGGTAACAGTAACGCTCTTTTAGATTGTTTTAATCTCATCCCCTACCCTTACCACACCACCACTTATAACCCTTGTAAAAACCCCCTCAGTCGGCATTACGCAGGTGCCCACCTGTTTGAAAATGGCACAGCGGTCATGGCATTCTTTGCCAATCTGGGTTAGTTCTAATATAATATCATCGCCGATACCGAACCTTGTACCGATAGGTAAGGTAAAAAGCTCTATGCCTTCTGTCGTCAGGTTCTCGGCAAAATCCCCGGGTCCTACATCGGCGCCCAGCTTACGTATCTTTTCTACACTCTCGATTGCCAGCAGGCTTAGCTGGCGATGGTTACCTAAATCAGCATGGGCATCACCGATAAGCCCATAATCTTCCTTTAGAGTCCCCTCCTCCGCTGCTTTCTTTTTGCATCCCTTTTTTTCGCTTGTGCAGACAGCTACTATTCTTGCCATTTCTTATTCCTTATCCCTTATGTATACCCCGCTTTTACCGCCCTTCTTGCTCTCAAGGTAAACCTGTTCTATAGTCATACCCTTATCAACGGCCTTGCACATATCGTAGATTGTAAGGGCAGCCACCGAAGCGGCTACCAGCGCCTCCATCTCAACACCGGTCTTGCCGCTGCTCTTTGCCTCGGCTGTTATCTCTATAAAGTCATCTTCAATAAGGTTGAAGTTTACGGCAATATTATCAACTAGTATCGTGTGGCATAGTGGTATTAAATCGGGTGTCTTCTTTGCTGCCATAATACCGGCTACTCTGGCTACAGATAGAACATCACCCTTTTTTATTTCGTTTTGCTTTATTTTATCCAGTGTGGCTGGTTTCATTCTTATACCGCCTTTTGCTATTGCCACACGCACTGTATCGCTTTTTTGCGATACATCCACCATTTTTGCCTCCCCCTTTGAATCTATATGGCTTAATTCTTCCATCTTAACCACCTATCTGCCACATCTGCCGCTGACCATGGGTATATGTTTCATTCAACCGGTGCCTTTCTCTCTTCAATGCAACAGCCTGCTGCATTAACTCTTTCAGCTCATCTATGCCGGCGCCATTACGCAATGGCCCCTTTATGTCTATTTCATCGTCTTCAAGCAGACATGGTCTCAGCCCGCCATCGGCGGTTACACGAAACCGGTTGCATGTAGCGCAGAAGCATTCCGTTACCGGACCAATGAAACCGATTGTTCCTTCAGCATTGGGCAGTTTGTAGTATTTCGCTGGACCGTTGCCCGATGTCGTCAGGCAGGGCTCAAGCTTGCCGAGGGATTCCTCAATTGTTGCCATCATTTCTTTGACAGATACAAGCTTATTATCTTTAAGCCCCGTGTTCACCAGAGGCATCATTTCTATAAATCTTACATTCCAGCCTTCGCTGGCACTAATTCTGGCAAAATCAAGGATTTCGTCGTCATTAACCCCTCTCATAACAACCGTGTTTATCTTTACCGGTGTTAGCCCGACCTTCTTAGCCAACTCAATACTGTCAAGTACATCCTTCAGCTTATCACTACCGGTAATTTTTTTGTATTTATCTGCCTTAAACGTATCCAGGCTGATGTTAACCCTTTTGAGGCCTGCCGCCTTAAGTTCTTCAGCGCATTGGCTAAGCAACGTGCCGTTTGTGGTAAGGGTAATGTCATTAATACCTTCAACCTGAACCAGCAACTCAACCAATTTGCTGATGTTTGGTCTTACAAGTGGCTCGCCTCCGGTTATACGTAAGCTTTTAACACCAAGCTTTGCCGCTGCCTGAACTATCCTCTGTATTTCTTCATAGCGCAGTATGTCATCGTGTGGCAGACACGGTACTGCTTTCTCCGTACAATATATACAGCTTAAATCACAGCGGTCGGTTACTGAAATCCGCATATAGTCAATGTTCCGATGATAAGTATCTAAAAAACCGCTCACTTCACAATCTCCAATCTAGCATTAGAACTGCTGCCTTATTGCCCCCAAAAAAATAGATGCCTCTTTGAAGGAGGCATCTAAAGGTACATGTGTTTTTTCAGATTTACCCTCCTCTCCAAGCACGGGCGGCATAAAGGTTTCCCCTTATACCTTAACCGGTTACCGTCCATAGGCCAAAAACCATTAGGTACAGGCAACTCGAAGGGTTATACTATTTTTTAAACTCTTTAATAAACATATCATTTTCACCCTGCTATGTCAATTAAATCCAAACTTGAAAGCGCTGGCTTAACCCGTAATTTATCTATATGTTATAATTCAATACTCTAGCTTCTGAAGGAGACTATTATGGACAAAGTCACCATCGTCACCGACAGTGTCGCCTGCATCCCCAGTGAGTATGTAAAACTATATGGAATAAGGATTGTGCCCATAAAAATATTGTTTGAAGATAAAGTCTACCGTGACGGCGTGGACCTTGCTTCATCCGAAGCCTATCAGCTTCTAGCCAGAGCGCCCGATAGTTTCACGACTTCTCCTTCCTCGCCTTCTGATTACGCCGATATTTTCCATGAATTGGCTACCAAAGGACAGGATATCTTCTGTCTTGCTATTTCTTCCAAACTGAGCACAACCTTCAATGTAGCCTGTTTAGCCGCCAAACAGGTCAGGCAGGAACTTCTCCATTGCAATATTGAGGTAATGGACTCCCGAAGCGCCACCGCTTCACAGGGTTTCATCGCTCTGGCAGCAGCGCAGGCAGCATCTAAAGGCAAAGGACTCAACGAGGTTGTTAAAGCAGCCGGTATAGTCAGGGAAAGGGTTCAATTTCTACTTGCCCTCGAAACCATCCGTCATGCCTACCGAACGGGACGAATCCCTAAAATCGCCACCCAGGTGGGTTCACTGCTTGGGGTAAAGCCATTGCTTACCATATCAAACGGGGTGGTTCACCTTACCGGTATTGTAAGAACGAAACAAAGCGGTGTTAAGCGGCTACTTGCAACCATGAGGCGCAGAGTTGGTAAACAGCCTGTTCATGTCGCCGTCATGCATACCGCAATACCCGAAGAAGCAGAGGAATTGAAACAACTTATTTCAACCGAGTTTAACTGCGTTGAATTACTGCTCACCGAGGTCAGCCCCATCATAGGCTATGCTATTGGACCAGGAGCGCTTGGAGTCGCTTTCTATACCCTGCCTGCTGAATAAAATCAATACCCTTCAGCCATGTCTTCATCCGGTAAAGTTGCCTGAAGCGGAGGCTCTTTTAACGGCTGCTTCAACACCCTGTAATCGTCAGGCGTAATGTGGCAGATTTATCAGTTAGAGCAGTGTCGGCACATCCTTGCCCGCCTCTTCCGTTAAAGCAGCCTTGCTTGTTTTTATCTTCTTCCTCTTCTTCATTTCATTGACAAGGTTGGCTGACTTCGTATAATAATCCCTTATCTTCGCCACATCACAAAGCTCAGACAGGATTACGGTAACATCCAGCAAGCCTTTCTCCCGCGGGTAATCACCATTTCTTACAATCGCCTGGGGAGCATAGTTCTTTAAATAATCACTGAGTTCTTTAACCAGTTCAACGTTCATCTCATTGCCTGGTGCCGAAATTAAAAACATAGCCCGGTGGGCATCCTGCGGATCACATTCAATCGACAGCTCGCTTAAAGCCTGGTCCATAGCTTCTATGCCCTTATGCGTCTTTGTGCTCTTCTTACGGAAATTATTCGACCAGTCTGTCGGGAATGTAATGAGAGGTAATTTTATTTCACCATAACCTATAGCCGACCATCCGCACAAAGTCTGTATTATATCACCGGCATCAAGCACCTTGGCACCAATGTTCTTTCTCCTCTTTTCCTCACCGGCACAGAGCATATCGAAGAAAGGCTCAACTATCAGCTGGTTTATTTTCGTCATGTTATTCTGCAACGAGAAGTCCTTTCTTACATATCTCTGGTTATCAACAAGGATAACGGCATCAGCCACCTGAGAGATGGATTTAAGGCATACCGCCGTATTATATAGCGCCCTGTCTTCAGCTGCTTCTTCGTGCTCAAATGGAAGGACTATAAGTGCATACACCGGCTTGTCGCCGAAACGCTCTTTAATCGCTCTGGCTATTACCGGTGTAGCCCCGGAGCCTGTACCGCCGGCGGCACCGGCAACTAACAGGAAGGCGTCAGTTTCAAAGAACTTCTGATTTTTTTTCATGGCATCAAGGACTTTGTCTGCATCTTCTGCGGCTATCGCGGCGCCGACCTCACTTATCTTGGCTACACCGTGACCATGTGTCGCACCGGTACCGATAAGGATACGATGCTGGTAGGTAGGTTTTATGCTGTATAATCCGGCCAGGTCTGTTGAATCTGTATTAACGGCAAGGGAATCTACAATTATATCAATTCCACGCATGCTATGCGCTCTTCTATTCAGCCGCTCAAACTCGTCAGCAATGCGACCCCCGCATTGTCCAAAGCCAATTACGATTAACTTCATATGTCACCTCCTAGTATCCGAGAATTGAAGTCTAGCCTTAAACCGCCTGTTTGTCAATGGTTTTTCTAAACACTTAACCAGCCGAAATATCTGGCTTTCTCGGCTATTCCCTAAAAACCGACGGGCAGATGTCATTCATTATGCATACTTCACATTTCGGCTTTCGGGCGGCGCATACGGCGCGGCCATGCTCAATCAACAGATAAGAGAACTTGCCCCACTTAGCCTTGGGTACTTTCTTCATAAGGTCCTTTTCTATCTTATCCGGGTCTGTATTGTGCGTCATTCCGAGACGCCCGGAAACCTGCCTGACATGGGTATCCACCGCTATACCATCTATAACGCCGTAAGCATTGTAAAGCACGATATTAGCCGTCTTACGGGCTACGCCGGGCAGGGTAATTAACTCTGCCATAGCCCGGGGTACACTACCGCCATAGTCTGCCTTTAATTTTTTAGCAGCATTTATAATGTTCTTTGCTTTGTTGCGATAGAAACCGGCCGACCGTATCTCCTGTTCGAAACGCTCTGAATTGGCGTTTGCGTAATCATCTATAGTCTTATATTTGGAAAATAGGTTTGAGGTTACTTTATTTACCATTTCATCCGTGCACTGTGCCGAAAGAATGGTCGCTACCAGTAACTCAAGGGGGTTGGAATAACCAAGTGCTATTCTGGCATCAGGATACTCTTCCTCAAGCCTCCTGATTATTTCAGCATCTATCACTGTCTTTGGCATATTTATCCCCAGAGCTCAGGTATGCAAATATTGCACCCTGATTTAATAAAGCGGATATAAATACCTGAATAGCGCCATATATCTTTAAACCGGCTACAAAATCTTTATTATTAACACTTAGCCGATATATGATACTTAGCTTACTATATTGAAATTAAAATCTATTAACTATTAGTAATATATACCGACATAATAGTACTACCAAGTCAATCAATGAGCTCCTGATATTACTATTATGTCAAGTATTTTATTATAAAGAGAGTTTACTATACAGCTGGTAGTAATCCAGCTTGTTTAATAACCTACGATAGCCACAATAAGTGTTTTAGCACTTGCCTATCTTAAACATTTTTGTGCCGCATACAGGGCAAACTCCCTGGGTCGCCGGCCTGCCGTTTTTCATTGTTATTGATTTGGCATCCTTCATTTCTCTCTTGGCACGACATTTTACACAATATCCTTGCATGGTTATACCTCCTTTTTGCTAGGAAGGATAAAACATTCCTCAGGCAATGTCAATAGGAATATGATAACATTTTTGAACATTTAGTCATATTATTCAATTTATTAGCCATCCTGCTCCTTTTTGTGGAGGTGTAACCCATAGAAAATACCTTGACAGCCCACTACGACTAATAATAAGATGCCAGATGAAAGTATTTTCATGTCTTTCTTCTTCAGTGAGGCAGCACTATGTACGATATGATAATAATCGGCGCCGGTCCCGCCGGCTTATCCGCCAGCGTATATGCCGCCAGAAAGCAACTTAAAACTCTGCTAATCAGCGTTGATATTGGCGGGCAGATAAACGCCACCCTGGGCATTGAAAACTACCTGGGTTACCAGTTCATCGAAGGTCCCGAACTTATAGACAAATTCACCGCCCAGATAGATAAATACCCCATAGAACAGGAAATCGGGGATAAGGTTACACGGCTTAATAAGATTAAAGGTGGATTTAAGGCAATAACCGATGATGGTACGGAATATAAATCAAAAGTGGTTATCTTTGCCGCCGGTAAGAAACCGAAGAAACTAAATATTCCCGGTGAGGCAGAGTTTACCGGCAAGGGAGTCAGTTATTGCGCCATCTGCGATGGTCCCGTTTTCGCTAAGAAAAGGGTAGCTGTAACCGGCGGTGGTAACTCCGCCCTGGAAGCAGTACTGGACCTCATAAAAATTGCAGAGCACGTAGATATGGTTTCGCTTACACAATTCACCGGAGACCAGGTGCTTATAGACCAGCTAAAGGACGCAAAAAACCTTGACATCTATCTTGAATATAAGACGCAGCAAATCGAAGGTAAAGGCTTTGTCACCGGTATGACCATAGAAGACATTAAAAGCAGGGAAAATAAGAAGCTCAATGTAAGCGGTGTTTTTATTGAAATCGGTATGGTTCCCAACTCGGAGCCGGTAAAGCACCTTATCAAGCTCAATAAGTTCGGTGAGATACCGGTCAATTGCTCCTGTGAAACAGAGCTTGCCGGCCTCTATGCCGCCGGTGATGTAACAAATGTACCAGAGAAACAGATAGTTGTTGCTGCCGGTGAGGGAGCTAAAGCCGCCCTTCAGGCTCACCGCTATCTTCAGCGGCTATCAAAGTAGCCATCTATATATAGCTTATACTCTTAACTATACCTTTCTTCCCGCCACGGGTCGCCGCGGTTATGATAACCACGGTTTTCCCAGAAGCCCGGGCTGTCCTCAGCCACAAACTCAACGCCGGTAACCCACTTGGCACTCTTCCAGAAATAGAGCCTGGGAACAACAAGCCTCACCGGATAACCATGCTCCGGGGTTAATGTTTCATCATTGTGCTTCAAGGCGTATAAGACATCCGTCTCCAGAAAATCATCCAGTGCAAGGTTGGTGGTAAAGCCACCGTCAGCGTGGATAATAACAAATCTGGCTTCAGGCAATATCTGTGCCAAATCCTTTATCGTGCCGGAGCTTACCCCCTCCCAGAGGTTATCCATTTTTGACCAGGTTGTTACACAATGGATATCTGAAAATACCTTTATCCTATCCAGGGAAGAAAACTCTTTATAATCCATTGTAATTTCATTCGCCACCAGGCCAGATATCGTAAATTTCCATTCAGATATATCAATATGCGGAATATCTCCATGTTGCAGTACAGGCCACTCTTCAGTAGCCTTCTGCCCGGGGGGTATTCTCTCTTTCCTTTTCGTATCCGGGCTTATTATAAAATTTTCTTCGCTCATAACCTCCCCCCATTTAATCAACCGGTTTTTCCGGCTTGAAACCTCTCAGCCGTAGAGAGTTGGATACAACGGTAAGCGAGCTGGCTGCCATCGCCGCCGCCGCCATTATGGGATTCAGAAAACCGACATCGCCAAGAATGAAGTTAATCCCCGAGGGGACTCCGCTTTCAGCAAAAACCAGATAGAGAATCCCGGCCGCTACCGGTATAAGGGCAGCATTGTAAGCAAATGCCCAGAAGAGGTTCTGTTTTATTGTCCTCATAGTATGTTTGCTTAATGTTATGGCAGTGGCTATCCCATTTAAATCACCGCTTATAAGCGTGATATCACCGGTCTCAACAGCTACATCAGTCCCCGTGCCGATAGCAATACCAATATCAGCCTGAGCCAGCGCCGGGGCATCGTTTATGCCATCGCCCACCATAGCCACCACCCTGCCTCCCTGCTGCAGCTTCTTCACGTGCTGGGCTTTATCTTCCGGCAGCACCTCGGATAATACCCGGTCAATGCCCAGTTGCCGTGCAATGGCTTCGGCGGTACGCCGGTTATCACCGGTTACCATCACCATCTCAATACCCATATTATGAATTCTTCTGAGGGCCTCTTTTGCCTTTGGCTTTATGGTATCGGCCAGAGCGATGGCGCCCACCACCTGTCCATCCACCCCAAGAAACATAACCGTTTTTCCCCGTGCCCAGAGGCGCCCTGCTTCTTTCTTCATGCCGTTTAGCGAAAGACCCCTATCTTGCATCAACCTTAGATTGCCCAGCAGCAGTTTCTTCCTTTCTACCTGAGCTTCAATGCCACGTCCGGGAATAACATTAAACTTCGTTGCCGTTGATAGCTTGAGTTTTTTATTTTTTGCCGCCTTTATTATGGCTTCCCCAAGCGGATGCTCCGAGCCTTTCTCTGCGGAAGCCGCCAGCCGCAAAACATCTTCCGATGAAAAGGATGCATTGCCTATAATATTTGTTACCTTCGGCTCTCCCCGCGTCAGTGTTCCGGTTTTATCCAGCATAACAGTGTTTATGCGTTGCGCTTTTTCCAGCGTTTCGGCGCTCCTTATAAGAACGCCATATTCAGCACCCTTGCCGGTGCCGACTATAATAGCCGTCGGTGTTGCCAGCCCTAAGGCACAGGGGCAGGCGATTATAAGCACGGCAACAAAATTGAGTATGGCAAACGTAAGAGCCGGCGGCGGGCCGATAGAATACCAGATTACAAAGGTAACAAGCGCAATGGCGATTACTATTGGCACAAAATAGCTGACGACTATATCCGCCAGGCGCTGTATCGGCGCTTTGCTTCCCTGGGCTTCTTCCACAAGACGTATAATATGAGCCAGGGTTGTGTTCTCCCCCACCTTGGTGGCTTCAAACTGGAAACTGCCCATCTTGTTGATAGATGCTCCGATAACTTCATCGCCGACATTCTTCTCCACCGGGATGCTTTCACCGGTAATCATAGATTCATCAATGGTTGAGTATCCCCGCCGTATTATGCCATCTACCGGTATCCTTTCGCCGGCTCTGACTAGAATGATATCGCCGACCTGTACATCATCAACGGCGATCTCCTCCTCCCCTCCATTGCGGATAACCAGCGCCGTCTTCGGTTTAAGGCCTATCAGTTTCTTTATCGCCTGCGACGTCTGCCCTTTAGCCCTGGCTTCTAAAAATCGCCCCAGCAATATAAGGGCAATAATCATAGCCGAGGTATCAAAATAGAGATTGGGTTCAATGACACCGCTTATAAACACCCCGGGGAACAGAACTGCTACCACGCTGTAGAAGTAAGCCGCCGAAGTGCCGACGGCAATGAGCGTATTCATATCTGTAGTTTTATGCTTTAGCGCCCCCCAGGCGCCGCGATAGAACCTCAAGCCCGCCCAGAACTGCACCGGCGTTGCCAGCGCCCAGAGGAGATAAGGCTTACCCATAAAAGAAGGGGCAAAACTAAGCGCCATTATTATGACACCCAGAACAGCCGCCAGAATAAACCTGTTTCTCAGCCCCCTGGTCTCACGGCTGGCGGCGATGGTTACATCTTCCAGGCTCTCTACCCCCGAACCGGGTTCAAAGCCGGCGTCTTTAACCGCCTTTTTTATATCAGCCAGCCCGGTGCCTTCAACATATTCAATGGTAGCCTTCTCCGATGCCAGATTTACACCGGCTGAAACCACTCCGGGAACATCGCTCAGCGCTTTCTCAACACGGGCAACGCAGGAGGCACAATGCATACCTTTTACGGGCAAAACCAATTTACTAGTGGCGGTTTTATAGCCCAGTCCGGATATGGCATTCTTGATTCTGATAATGTCTGTTTCTTCGGGGTTGTATTCCAGAAATGCCTTCTCCGAGGCATAATTAACCCGCGCCTGCTTGACACCGTCCAGCATAGCCAGCCCTTTCTCTATGTTAACGGCACAGGTGGCGCAATGCATACCGGCTATACTTATAGCCGCCTTTTTATATTGGCGTTGCTTTTTATCCTTCGGCAACTTGAATTATTCCTTTCAGGCTAACTTAAGTCTTTTTTGATCTGCTCAAATTCCTCTTTTGAGATTTCGCCCTTTGCATAGCGCTCCTTGGCTATATCCAGGGCATCATTTTTTGTTTCGGTGCTGCCTCCGCCATTGCTACTACCCTTAACAATCTTCATAACCACCCAGACAATGAGAATAATCACCCCAACCCATAATAATATCATTGAAACTCCACCAAAAGCCCCCCACCAACCGGTACCATAATCCCACATCATGATAACACCTCCTTATTCGGCAAAATTAATCTTATTTATATCATAACGCTTCAGTATATTATTATATCATTTATTCTATAAACAATTTGTTATTTTACAACAAATAACTGCTTTAAAAGTGGAAAGCTATGGCAGTCAAATAAATCGGTACGACTATATCTTTATTCAATATTTGCTCTTCACTGAAGAAAATATTATTATATCTTTGTTAATACGATGATAGAAAACGAAAACGGCAGGTCATTTGCAGGTAATGAAATATACCTGCGCCATCTGACTATAGACGAAGCCTTACTTAAGCTGGATAAGTACCTTGATGATGCCTTTATGGCCGGCATTGTTCAGACCAGAATCATCCACGGCAAGGGAACGGGAATCTTGCGTAATGCGATTCACAGACAGCTTAAGAGTCATCCGCTTATAAAATCATACCGCTTGGGGAAGTCTGGAGAGGGAGAGGCTGGGGTTACCATGGTTGAGCTGGTTCACCGCTAAAGCTAGCTACATTGAACGGTCTATGTATTTCGGCTATAATTGCTATATGTGGTGAGTGTAGCCCAGCGGTCTAAGGCGCCAGGTTGTGGCCCTGGATATCGAGGGTTCAAATCCCTCCACTCACCCCAATATATCAGACGTTAGACGCCTCTTCTTGTATAAATATGCTATATGGTGTCGCCTCTTCAATAATCACCCTGCATAGAACAGAGAGTATAGATTACATATCTATTAATTACCCGCCACTTCAATCTTGAAAGTGTTACAATTACTCCCACTATGAATCATCCCAATAATATATTATGGTTTGTAAAGGAAGCAATATGAAACGCTCAGATTTGTTTATTCTGGCAGCTATTCTAGTCGCTATATCTACCCTGGCATATTATATACATTACATCATTTTTAAAGATCCTCATCACATCTTTATTTTTTTGGTAAGCGACCTGGCCTTTGTCTTCCTGGAGGTCTTTCTTGTAGTGCTGGTGATTGAACGCCTTTTAGCCCGGCGGGAGAAACAAGCAATGTTAAATAAGCTTAATATGGTTGCCGGAGCTTTTTTCAGTGAGGCTGGTAATAAGTTACTGGCTAAATTGATAAACTGCTATGACCATCGTGATAAAATCTGCCCCTGCCTTGATGTTTCTAAAAACTGGACCAGCGACGACTACAAAAAAGCCCAGGACTTTATCCGTAACCTTAGTGATAAACCTCAATGCAGTAACATAATTCTCGACGATTTAAAAAGCTTTCTTGTTCAGAAACGTTCCTTTATTCTACGGCTGCTTGAAAATCCTAATGTACTTGAGCACGAGCACGGCTCTAATCTGCTATGGGCTATTCTACATCTTACCGATGAGCTTGAAGCCAGGTCATCATTGGGCAATCTGCCACAAAGCGACATGGATTACCTGGCTGGTAGCATACAAAGAGTCTACCGCTTACTAGCTACAGAATGGATTATCTATATGGAGTATCTAAAGTATGAGCACCCATTCCTCTTCTCTCTTATATTAAGGACTCACCCATTTCAGAAGAAACCATCACCGATAGTTACTGGTGGTAATTAACAATTAGGCTTCAGTAGGCTATGGTTAAACGTTTTGACGAGGCTTTTAGCACTAGGTATAATGTTGATATTAACACGAATAAAATCCATTAACTTTTTATTGGCTATCTTTAGAAATTATTTATGTTTATTAAATTACTACGATATTTACTTTAAAAGATGACATGCGCCTATAGCTCAGCGGATAGAGCACCGGTCTTCGGAACCGGGTGTCGTGGGTTCGAATCCCCCTAGGCGCGCCATTTTTTATAGCTAAAGTAGTCTTATAAAATAGAGGTTTTTCGGGGCTTATTCTATTTTGCTAACCATTTGCTAACATAAGGTTTATTAACATTAGTAATGTAAATACCGGTAGTAGGTCAATTTCAATATCATATTTGTCTAAAAGCCCAGCTATCTCTGCTAAAGAAAATTTAGCTTTTTTTATTCTGTTAATTTCTGGGTCGATAGAATAGTTATAAGAAGTCCGAAAGTTGACCTTCTCAATTATGGTGTTTTCAAATATCGCTCTTGTTAGGTCGCAGTTATCAAAAACAGAATTTGTTAAATCACAGTCAGTAAAATCTGTTTCCTGTAATTGTGAGTTTTTGAAAATGGTCTCTTTGATTTTTGTCTTATAAAACGAAGAGTGATTAAGTGAACAATTTTCAAAACTGAAGGAGAGTCCAAATTCGTTACAGTTTTCAAAATAAAGCCCTAGCATTTTGCAATCTTTGAATTTAATGCCCCGTAAAACTGTCTTGGTTAGTTTAATAGAACTCAAATTGCAACAGATAAAGTTGCAGTCTATAAAACTCATTCCAGAGAGGTCAGTATTAGACAATTCGCAGTTGTTAAAGGTACAATTTTCGTACAAACCCTTTTTCAAAGGATTTTCTTTAAAATCAATTCTGTCGTAAGTTTCACTGTCTACAAAAGTATGTTTCATAACCT
>JBDRFC010000058.1:0-28001 GCA_043819155.1 Chloroflexota bacterium
AGTGGCAGGGCAGGTGGGCTGATGACAAGCTCTACCAAGTCAGCGAGGACAGCGATAAGCCAAAGTGGTACGCCCTGACGATGTTCCCTTATACCTCTGGGGACCTTCATATCGGCCACTGGTATGCCATGGCACCATCCGATGTCCACGCCCGTTTCAAGCGGATGCAGGGCTTTAACGTGCTGCACCCGATGGGCTTCGATGCTTTCGGGCTGCCGGCGGAGAACGCAGCCATCAAACGCGGTATCCACCCCTATAAATGGACAATGCAGAATGTAGACAATATGCGCCGCCAGCTGAAGAGCATCGGTGCTATCTACGACTGGAGCCGTGAGGTCATCACCTGCCAGCCGGAATACTATAGATGGACCCAGTGGTTTTTCCTCAAGCTTTACAAGAACGGCCTGGCGTACCGGGGTAAGGCGCCGGTTAACTGGTGCCCCCAGTGCCAGACGGTGCTTGCCAATGAGCAGGTGCTGGACAGCGGTGATTGCGAGCGTTGCGAGGCGGCGGTAGTCCGCCGTGACCTTGAGCAATGGTTCTTCCGCATCACCAGATATGCAGACGAACTGATGCAGCACGAAGTCATAGACTGGCCTGAACGTATAAAGACAATGCAGCACAACTGGGTAGGCAGGAGCACCGGCACCGAAATCTCCTTCAGCCTTGAACACCCGGCGGCAGATGATAAGGAAATCCGGGTTTTTACCACCCGCCCGGATACTACATTCGGTGTTACCTTCATGATGCTGGCGCCGGAACACCCGCTGGTGGCTAAACTGACTACACCTGATAAAAAGGTTGAGGTCGAGGCATATATCGCCAGATCACGTCGGCTGACGGAGATAGAAAGGTTATCCACCGAGAAGGAAAAGGACGGCGTGTTCACAGGTGCTTATGTAACTAACCGCCTGAACGGGAAAAAGGTGCCTATCTGGATTGCCGATTACGTCCTGCTCGGCTACGGGACGGGGGCGGTAATGGCGGTGCCGGCCCATGACGAGAGAGACTTCGCCTTCGCCAAAAAATACAATCTGCCCATCCGGGTGGTGATAGCGCCACCGCAATGGCAGGGAGAAGAGCTGGAAGAAGCCTTTATTGAAGCCGGTATTATGACTAATTCAGGGCACTTCAATGGTCTTACCAGTGAAAAGGGGATAGAAGCCGTCTCAGATTTTCTGGAGGAAAAGGGCTGGGGCGGACGGGCGGTAAGCTATAAACTGCGTGACTGGCTCATCTCGCGCCAGCGCTACTGGGGGGCGCCGATACCGATGATTTACTGCGATAAGTGCGGCATTATCCCCGTGCCGGAGGAAGATCTACCCGTTTTACTGCCTGAGGATGCCGAATTCAAACCCACCGGCGAATCACCATTGAAATATAACGATAAGTTTGTCAATACCACCTGCCCCAAGTGCGGCGGCGATGCTAAACGGGAAACCGATACCATGGATACGTTTATGTGCTCCTCCTGGTATTTCCTGCGCTATACCAGCCCCGATATAAATAACGCCCCCTTTGATAAAAACAATATAAAATACTGGATGCCGGTAGACCTTTATACCGGCGGCGCCGAGCATGCCGTGATGCACCTGCTATACGCCCGCTTTTTCACAAAGGCGATTCGGGATATAGGGCTGGTTGATTTCGGCGAGCCGTTCAGCCGCCTGTTCAACCAGGGGATAATTATCGCCCAGAAGCAGAAGATGAGTAAATCAAAGGGTAACGTGGTCAACCCGGATGCCTATGTCTCCGAGCTGGGAGCGGATACGGTGCGCGCCTACCTGATGTTCGTTGCTCCCTGGGAGCAGGGTGGTGAATGGAACGATAGCGGCATCAGTGGCATCAGCCGCTGGTTCAACCGCCTGTGGAAGCTGGTGCTTGAGGATTACAGAATAAAAGACAAGGAAGATAACAGGGAGTTAAAACGAATCACTCACCAGACGATAAAGAAGATAACCCGGGACTTTGAAAAGATTCGCTTCAATACGATGATATCTACCCTTATGGAGTTCACCAACTACCTCACTAAAGTGAAGGAAGACGGCTCTGTTTCCGGGGAAGACTGGCGGCAATCCATTGAAACCCTGCTAATTTTACTGGCGCCGACAGTCCCCCACCTTACCGAGGAATTATGGCAACGAATCGGCAATGATTACAGCATCCACAACCAGCGCTGGCCAGAATGGAATGAGGAACTTGCCAGGGAAGAGGAAATTACCCTGGTGGTGCAGATAAACGGCAAGATGAGAGATAGGCTAACCGTGCCGGCATCAATAACCGAAGACGAAGCCCGCAATCTGGCACTTGCCAGGCAAAAGGTAAAGGCTTACACTGAAAATAAAACAATTGCCAAGCTGATTTATATCCCCAAACGGTTAATAAACCTGGTGGTGAAATAAATATGAAAATAGCTTTTATCGGCGGGGGGAATATGGGGCGGGCGATGCTGTCAGCCATTCTGAACAAGGGTTTAGCCGCGCCACAGGATATAGCCGTCAGCGATAAAAAAGAGGAGTGCCTGAAACAACTAAAACAGGATTTTGACGTTTATATTACTGAAGATAATCTTAAAGCTGTTTCCAGGGGTGATATAGTGGTGCTGGCTATCAAGCCGCAAAAACTTAATGATGTAATGGCAGAGCTAAATGGAAAGTTCAATTCCGACCAGCTGGTGCTATCCATAATCGCCGGTAAGAACATCAGCGCCCTGCAAGAGGGGCTTGGGCATAAGGCTATCATCCGGGCGATGCCTAACACCCCGGCTCAAATCGGTATGGGGATGACAGTCTGGACGGCGACTGAAGAGGTAACAGAAGAGCAGAGGGCATCGGCCAGCTCTATCCTTAAAGCTATGGGCAAGGAGCTTTATGTAACGGATGAGCAGTATATAGATATGGCGACGGCGATAAGCGGCAGCGGTCCGGCTTATATCTTTCTCTTTATGGAGTCTCTAATAGACGCCGCAGTGGGCATGGGTTTACCGCCGGATTCAGCCCGGGGGCTTGTTCTGCAAACGGTAGCCGGTTCGGTGGAGTATGCCGCTAAATCGGATAAGGGGCTGGCTCAACTCAGGGAGATGGTTACTTCGCCCGGTGGCACCACCGCCGAAGCTCTGGAGGTGCTTGAAAAGGGTAAGTTTACAGAGCTGGTTAAACAGGCGATAGCCGCCGCCTACAAACGGGCAAAACAATTGAGGAGTTAAGCGATGAACTGGCTGGATATAATTTTACTGGTAATGTTATTTGTGCCGACTTTCATCGGGCTGAGAAAGGGGCTTATAAAGACGGCCCTATCCTTTGCCGGGCTGCTTATAGGCGTCGTCCTAGCTGGCAATTTTTATAAGCCTGCCTCCAGGATATTCGGCTTTATAGATAATGAGAATGTGGCTTATATACTCGCCTTTATACTGATACTGGCACTTGTTATGGTGGCAGCCTTTCTGCTGGCTCGCCTGCTCAAGTCCGTTATCAGTTCGGTTATGCTGGGCTGGGTTGATAATTTCGGCGGCGCTGCCCTGGGCTTTTTATCCGGCTTCTTATTCCTGGGCGCCATCCTGGCTACATGGGTGAAGTTCTTCGGTAGCGACCTTGTTATTGAATCATTTCTGGGCAGAGTAATGCTTGATTACTTCCCCCTGGTACTGGGGCTACTGCCCGGCGAGTTTGATGCCATCAAGGACTTTTTCCAGACATAAATCAGGGATAAATAAACATCCGTTATTTATCCCTGATTTGTACAATCACTCCATAAAGGCAAGCCGAAATCAAAGACAGATATTTACCAATCTGTACTGGTAGTATTAATATCCGTTTTTTTAATATTTTATATTAATCAGTTTTTGGCGTTTCCCCGGGGTGCAATCCCTGCCACTTCTCCAAAAGCTGTTCTTTTGTTTCCTGGTGTTCCGGGTCTGGCACACAGGCATCCACCGGACAAATCTCAACACACTGCTGTGTTCCATGACTACCGGCGCACTCGGTACACTTATCGGGATCAATTATATAGATGGTTTCCCCCTCGGCGATTGCCTGGTTAGGACACTCCGCTTCACAGGCTCCGCAACTGATACAATCCTCAGTAATCTTGAATGCCATAGTTTTTATTCCTCCTGACCTTGTTCCAAAATTTTAAGTCCGATTAATGGAGTCCACCCCCTGTAGCTCTACATATTACTATACACCTTCCTTTTTTCTTAAAGCTTGGACTACATGTTCCGGGACAAGGTTTTTTATATCACCACCCAGTTTGGCTACCTCTTTCAGTAGGCTGGACCTGAGAAACTGGTAATCCAGACCGGCCATAAAGCAGACCAGCTCCAGATCGGGTTGTAGTTTTTTATTCATCATCGCCATATCAAACTCTCGCTCAAAGTCAGCGCTCACCCGCAAGCCCCTTACCATAACCTGCGCCTTTACTTTCTGTGCAAAATCGACGGCAAGCCCATCAAAAGATTGTACTTCAACATTGGGCAAATCAGCCATCGCCAGCCGCGCCATTTCCAGCCTCTCTTCAAGGCTGAATAGTGTGGGCTTGTCCGGCATTTTATAAATTGCGAAAACCAGCTTGTCAAAAAGCTTGGCTGCTCTTCTGGCGACATCAATGTGTCCGTTTGTAATTGGGTCAAATCTGCCCGGATAGATGGCAATAGTCAAACCGACGCCTCCTTTCTATAAAGGGCAATAACGCTATCACCGTGGCGGTGTTCCTTGATGAGATTAAGAGAGGCATAATTTGGCTTAAGTGGCCGACGCTGCGAATGTGTAACCACAACTATTGATTTGCTACCGACAAGCTCTGAGTTTGCCAGTTGCTCTACGGTTTTGTCTATAAATGGGCTAGAATAGGGTGGGTCCATCAGTATAATCCCATACTCCTTATCAAGAAAGGAAATCGCCTTGGCTACGCTACAGCAGTAAACATGAGCATTACCCTTAAAGCCTGTTTTTTCCAGATTTTGTTTAATTATAGCACAACAACGCGGCTCCTGTTCAACAAAATCAACCCAGCCGGCGCCACGGCTCAGCGCCTCAATTCCGAGTGAGCCACTGCCGGAAAAAAGGTCAAGTACCAGCGACCAGTCAACTGCCGTAGATTCCAGTATGGAGAATATAGCCCCCCGTACCAGTTCCGTTGCCGGACGGGTTTTACTTCCCTTCGGTGATTTGAGAATATACCCCTTTGCCTGGCCGGCAATAACTCTCATTGAATTACAGACCTTTCCTCTTTACCCAATCCCTTAATACAGCCGAAGCGCCGCCAATAATCGGTTTACCATGCCCGCAACACAGGATATCAAAGTCCAGCTGAGCTAACCGCTTTACCGATTCTCTAGCCTGTGATACATCACTGCTGACTGTTTTCGGCGTCAGCCAGAAATCCCCGTGGCCACCACCGAAGAGGTCTCCAACGATAAGCAGCTTCGTCTGCGGAAAGAACAGGCTAACACTGCCTGGGGTATGCCCCGGCGTATGTATAACCTCCATACCGCCGAGCGGGCTAAAAACCTCACCACCCTCCAGCTGGATATCAACATCATCCGGCTTGGCATATATAAGAGGCCAGAAGAAGGATACGCCCGGAATCTTCAGTAACAGCTTGAGAAATCCGCTATACGGCAGGCCTTCCTCGCTATAACTTAAATCCGCCCTGTGTACGGCAACCTTTGCCGAAGTCATCTCCCGTAGCCCGGGCAGCCCACCGATATGGTCAAGATGGTTATGGGTGATAATAATAAGGCTGACTTCTTCCATAGACCGTCCAAGGTTATTTATAGCCATGGCTATCCTTTTTGCGCTACCGCGAAAGCCGGCGTCAATAATCGTTATTTTATCTTCGACAATCAGGAATATATTGGTACTCCTAACTGTAACCTGATGTAATCCAGAAATGACTTGCATAGTTAATAAGCATAGCGGAGTTAAGAAAAGAGGTCAATTCTTAAGAAAGGGTATTGACATATAGCAAATATGGTGGTATATATAATCTGTACATTATTATGTACATTTTTAGGTATTTTACATTATGTTAGAAGCTTTTTCAATAACAGATACAAGAAGAAAACTACTCCCCCTGATTGAACGGGTAGAGGGTGAATCATATCACTTCATGATAACCAAACACGGTAAGCCGGCGGCTGTTGTAATCAGCTATGAAGAGTATTCCCAGATGGTAGAAACACTGCAGCTCATTAAAGATAGAGGATTAGTCCACGAAATAATGCAGGGTTCGGCTGAAGCCGAACGGGGAAACATGATAAAACTAACGGATAGCGAAAATGGCAGTTAATGAAATCCTGCTAATCAAGCAAGCTTATTCGAACTTCATCAGCCTGCCTGCAAGTAAGCGTTTGCTCGTCAGTAAAGCCCTGCATCAGCTTGGGAAAAATCCGGACATAGGCTTGAAGTTATGGGGCATGAGTGACTTTTATCTTTATCAGACAATCACAGATACAAAGATAATCTATAAACTATGCGATAGACAGGTTCAGATATTAGCCATAAAAGCCGCCCCGGAGTATCCGCAATCATCCAGAGCCAAGATTTCAGCCGTTATCCTGGCTGCCGGTAAAACCGATTACGGGGATAGCCTGCCAATATCCCAGGTTACCAACTCCTTCCTGGATGCCGGTATAGATGACCTCATTGTGGTTCTGGGCTACCACGCCGAGCAAGCCAAAAGGGATTTAATAAACAAGGATATTAAGATAATAGTGAACCCGGATTATGAATACGGCTTGAGTAAATCCCTGAGATACGGATTGAAAATAGTATCCAGAGACGCGGTAGCTGTATTGCTTACCCTGGGTAATCGCCCGTCTATAAAGCCGGAGGCTGTCAAGCAACTTATAAGAACCTACAAGAGCAGGGAAGCACCCATAATTGTCCCCACCTATTCACACATTAAAGGGCACCCGGTTATGTTCGATACCATGTTCATCCCGGAGCTATTGAAGGCAAAGGGAAACATCGGTGGTAGAGGGGTTCTACAACACCACAGCCGGGAACTTAAGCAGGTTGAATTCGGCGATGCCGACTTCTTAAAAATAAAAGGGTGAAATAAAAGATAAAATATGCGGTTATTGAGAGTAATATTAGCGCTACCGATATTAATAATAATGTTACTGCCGGTCATTTCCTGTTCCCAAGAAAACTATAACCTCAATATTTTTGCTGCTGCCGGTGCCAAGGCAGCCATAGACGATGTTTGCCAGAGATACGAGGAGCAGTGTGATACCGAGGCAATAGCCACCTACGGCGGTGGCGGTGAAGTGCTTTCACAGATGATTCTGGATAAAAGCGGTGATGTCTACATAGCGCCGGAGCAAAGCTTTATGGAAAAGGCGGTAACGGAGGGAGTGGTGGATGCCGAAACCATAAGGAGCGTCGCCTATATGATACCGGTAATCGCCGTAAAGAAAGGTAACCCGCAGAACATTATCTCGCTGGCTGATCTGGCAAAATCCGGCTTGCAGGTAGCAATCTCCAGACCGGAAACGACACTGGTAGGCAAATATGCTCTTGAAATTTTTGACGAGGCAGGGCTTACCGCAGCTATCGAGCCTAATATTGTTACTTACGCCGCCAACCCCAACACCCTGCTTACAATGTTGGTTATGGGTGAGGTCGACGCCATAATTACCTGGCATTATTATGCATACTTAAACCCGGATAAAATTGAGAACGTCTCCATTCCACCGGAACAGGTTACCGGTATAGCCGAAATGCAAATAGCAGTCTCAATGTACAGTAAAAACCCGGAAGCCGCACAGGAGTACGTAGATTTTGCCGCCTCGGACGAAGGTAAGGCGGTTTTCGCCGAACATAGTTATATCGTAGATGAAGAGGAGGTAAGGCAATATCAACAATGAAACCGATAATTCAAACAGTAAAAACCAAATTTTCCGAGCTTGTTAACAAGCATAACCTCGGTAGTCAACGAGTGCAGGTTACGGTTAAAACTCTATCCCCGAAGCAGGCGATAGGCAGCCCTGGCAGAAATGACTTTCCGATACTGCTTGGTAAAGAGGTGATTGTCGAGGCACAGTTTGATGAAAGTTTTGGCCAATCTTTTACCGATAGACCACAGAGTTTTAATGGCACTATAGATGAACTGCTAAATCTCAACCTGGACAGCAGCAGCAACCGGGCTATATTCATCGCCAGTCTTAATGCCATAACCGCGCATCTGGGGATTGCCAGCGGTACACGGCACTGCCGCGACGAGGAGCCTGAAAAGTGTGCCCTGCAGATTGCCAAGGATCTAAAACAAAGGTTCGGTGATATAAAGATAGGGCTAATCGGCTTGCAGCCGGCTATTTTGCAAAACCTAGGTCAGAGTTTCGGCGCCGAAAACGTCGCCTGCACCGACCTGAATCCGAATAATGTCGGCAGCCGCAAGTTCGGCATAGAAATATGGAGCGGAGCGAAGGATACAGACAAGCTAATCAACCAGTGCGACCTGATTCTGGTTACCAGCAGCTCCCTCACAAACGGCACTTTTGACAATATAAACATAGCAGCTACCGCCGCCAACAAACCGATTATACTGTTCGGTATTACCGGTGCCGGTATATGCGCCCTCACCGGGCTGGAAAGGATCTGTTTTTATGGACATTAAAAAGTTTCCAGAATTAAAAAAACTTACCTCTATAATTATGATCAGCTTGCTGGTTATTATTTCTTGCATCGGTTGCTCCGGCGGGGGAGAGAAAACAATAACAGTTTTCGCCGGTTCCGCCAGCAAACCGGCTCTGGAAGAAGCCGCCGCCGCTTTTGAAGAGGATACGGGGATAAAAGTTTACCTAAACTTCAGCGGTTCAGGCACAATGTTGTCGCAGCTTAAAATCGCCAGGGAGGGTGACCTGTATATCCCCGGCTCACCCGATTATATGCTAAAAGCAGAGGAGGATGGCGTTATCTACCCAGATACCATAGAGATACTCGCCTATCTGGTGCCGGCGATACTGGTTCAGAAAGGCAATCCTAAAAACATCCAATCGCTGGCAGACCTGACCCGCCCCGGTCTCGAAGTCGGTATCGGCGCGCCGGAAACGGTCTGCGTCGGCTTATACGCCTACGAGATACTTAAGCACAACGGCCTGCTGGATGAGATTCAGCAGGCAGGCACCATCGTCGTCCACGCCGAAAGCTGCTCCAAGACAGCTGCCTTGATTTCGCTGAAATCGGTGGACGCCATCCTTGGCTGGCGTGTTTTTTCCGAATGGAACCCTGAAGATACAGATGTAGTTTATCTGGAGCCAGACCAGATTGTACGGCTGGCTTATGTACCCGGGGCAGTATCGACCTTTACTCAGGATAAGGAAAGCGCACAAAAATTCCTGGACTTCCTGCTCTCAACCGATGGGCAGCAGATTTTCGATAAGTGGGGATATCTAACCACAGAAGAGGCGGCAAGGCAATATGCGCCGAATGCTGAAATCGGCGGTGGATATGAGCTTCCCGACAATTACATGTCTCTGGTAAGATAGAGTTGGTCTGGGTTGGTTTTTATGCCTAAATTACCAAAAGGTATTAGCGGCGACAGGGCTTTTAAAGGAGCAACCATCAGTGCCCTGGCCCTGCTGGCTATCTTTTTTATCGGCATTATAGTGTCAATGCTCGCCTATACAGACTGGAATACCTTTATTTCGGCGCTGATGTCCGAAGAAATCCTGTTCGCCATCAGGTTAAGCCTGATTACGGCTACTATAGCCACCGTTATTGCCATATTGATAGCCATCCCGGTAGCCTATGCCATCTCCTACGCCAGATTCCCGGGCAAGGATCTGGTTGACAGTATGCTTGATCCGCCCATCGTCATTTCTCCGATAGCCCTGGGTGCCGCACTGCTTGTCTTTTTCAATACCCCGCTGGGTAATAGCATCGATGATAATGTGTTAAAATTCGTCTTTGCCGTACCCGGTATCATCCTGGCTCAGGTGGTAGTCATCAGCGCCCTGGCAATCAGGTTGCTCAAGTCCACATTCGACAGCATCGACCCAAGGTATGAGCAGGTAGGCAGGACACTGGGTTTAAGCAAAGCCAAAGCATTTATTAAGGTTACACTACCGCTGGCAAAGGATGGCTTAATCGCCGCCGCTATTTTAACCTGGGCAAGAGCGGTGGGGGAATTCGGTGCAACGGTTACCCTCGCCGGGGCAACGGCGATGAAAACGGAAACCCTGCCTGTTGCCATATTTCTCAGCCTGGCCTCTGCCGATGTGGAAAAGGCGATTGCCATTATCTTTATGCTGGTAATAATTGCCGTGATAGCATTGCTTATTATGCGAAAAATCACCAAAAGAAGATTCCAGATATGATAGAAATCAAAGACCTTTCCATAGAATTGGGCGAGTTTCACCTCAAAGACATAAACCTGTCTATAAATGACATGGAATATTTTGTCATCCTGGGACCGACAGGTGCCGGAAAGACCATCCTGCTTGAATGTATTGCCGGGCTTCACAAGATAAAACAGGGAGAGATATGGATAAACGGCAATGAGATTACCAGCCTGGCACCGGAGGAAAGGAAAGTAGGCTATGTGCCCCAGGATTATGTGCTATTCCCTTTCCTGAGTGTGGCTGATAATATCGCCTTTGGTTTAAAAGAGGCAAATTATACAAAAACAGAAATAAAGAAGCGTGTCGACTCCCTTGCCCATTTAATGGCTATAACCCATCTACTTAACAGGGATACACGCTCCCTGAGCGGTGGCGAAAAGCAGAGGGCAGCCCTGGCTCGCGCCCTGGCGCTTTCGCCAAAAATTCTACTGCTTGATGAACCGCTGTGTGCTCTGGACCTGCAAACTGCTAAATATTTAAGGCTGGAATTGAAGCGGATTCACGATGAACTGGGGATTACCACCATCCATATCACCCATGACCAGACGGAAGCCGAGGAGATAGCCGATAGACTGGGCGTCCTTAATATGGGAAAGATAGAGCAGGTGGGTATTCCGGATGAAGTATTCTTTTACCCCGGCAATAAAGCGGTTTCCGATTTTATCGGCTCGCCAAACATTCTGGAATGCGATTGCTGTAATTCTCTGGGGCAGGGATTGATGGAAGTTGATTGTGGCGGGCTGCGTATCGTGATACCCCACGACGGCAACTCTATAGAAAGGATTGCCCTGTTCCCGCGCGATATCTATATCTCCGACACCCAGCCACCCGGACCGCATATGAACCGCTTCAAGGGAGTCATAACAGAAATGAAATCCTACGGTACAACTGAAAGGCTCTTGGTGAAGGTAGGGGATAAAAGTCTGCAAACAGAAATACCGCATGATATCTCTAGAGATATGAACCTGGCAATCGGCAAAGATGTATTTTTAATATTGAAGTTGAAAGGAATAAAGGTCTATGAATGCCTGTGTAACCATAGCAAGAACAAAAAATTTTCTTAGCATTGGAGGGTTAAATGAAGGTAATTGACGATTTGATTTTAAGCCTGGACAAAGATAGCACGGTACAGGAAGTCTATTCCTGCGTCTTTTGGACGGCAGTAATGACCCGGCACTGGGGGCTTGCTTCCAGCTTCCGTCAGGAGCATCCACACCACGGCCGGGTAAGAGACGTGGGTAAAATGCGGGGCAAGCCATCGCTGGAGCTGGCAGAATATGCTAATTCGGACAGTCTGACGGAGGCATCCATCGGTATGGCTGCTATAAACTCGTTGATTGACATTGACGACAGCAAATGTTCTAACGACAATGCCGGTGATATACTGGCTGAAAAGGGAAGTGGTAAAAACATAGCCGTCGTCGGACATTTTCCCTTTACCGGGCAGCTTAAAAAGGTGGCTAAAAAGCTATGGGTTATAGAGCAGCGCCCCAGCGGCGAAGACCTGCCCGCTGAAGCGGCCGAAGATATACTTCCCCAGGCAGATGTTATCGGGCTGACGGGAACTTCACTTATAAACCATACCTTTGAAGATTTGATTAAGTTATGTAAAGATAAATTCGTGGTCATGGTCGGCCCTACCAGCCCGCTATCACCGGTCCTTTTTGACTACGGGGTGGATGTCATAAGCGGAATAAAGGTAATCCAGCCTGAAAGAATGCTTGCCTGTATTACCGAAGGCGCTATGTTCAAGCAGATAGAAGGCCTGAAATACCTGAGCATGAAAAAACAGCAAGCAGGCTAAGTTAAGCAACATCCGCCATATTATAAAAGAAGGTGAGATTTGGTTAAACACACGAAAATAATAGAAGCCTCAAAAGAGAGGCTTTAATGCCGGGTGAAGCTATAACCCTTAAAGAGGCTTTCAGCATCCAACCTGGTGAGATAATAAGCCTGGTTGGCGCCGGCGGCAAGACGACCCTTATGTCGGCACTGGCTAAGGAGTTAGCCAGTGAAAACTCAGTGGTCATTTCCACCACTACCACAAAGATTTTTGACTGGCAGGTTCCCGGGGACATTCTCATCGTAGAGAAGGACGAGGATAAAATGCTGGGCTGCCTTCCCCGGGCATTGCAAGAACACAGGCATATCACCCTAGCCAGCGAGAGATTATCGGCGGAGGGAAAACTAAAAGGAATCAGCCCGGAATTGGTAATCCGTATAGCCGGGTTAAAGCAGGTAGATTATATAATCATAGAAGCCGACGGGGCAGCCAGGAAACCACTAAAAGCTCCCAATACCACCGAACCTGTAATCTCGCAGGCCACAACGCTGGTAATAGCTATAGTTGGAATTGATGCCCTGGGCTTAAAACTAACTAAGGAAAATGTCTTCCGCCCGGAAATAGCTTCCAGGTTAACAGGCTTACCGCCGGGTGATATAATTTCGGCAGATACTATAGCCACCCTGATAACCCATAACGAGGGCATAACCAAGGGCAGCCCACCCAGTGCCAGAATCATCCCCATCATCAATAAGGTGGATTTAGCAGAAGACGCCACCGAAGCCGAAGCTCTGGTTTATAAGATTCTGGAGGCGGGGCATCCCCATATAGAGCGAGTTGTGCTGGGACAACTAAAATCCGCCGAGCCTGTAGTGAAGGTTATTCAGGCGCCATAAAAATAGCCTTTTATATAGTAAAATCATACAAGAGGAGCTCAAGATGCAGGATGACATATACCGGGAAATAATAAAAATCAGGGATGGAGGGGGTGAAGCGGCGCTGGCGACGGTTATATCAGCCAGCGGTTCCACCCCACGGGAAGAAGGCGCCAAGATGCTCATCGGTCCCGATGGCAGCATAACAGGCACCATTGGTGGCGGCAGTATAGAATTGCAGGTAATCAAGGAAGCCATTGAGGTGATAAAAAAAGAGAAACCGAAGCACCTTTGTTATCGCCTGAAAGAAGGCGAAGACCTGGGAATGATATGCGGCGGCGATGTAGAGATCTTCATTGAACCTATATTATCAACCCCAACCCTGTTCATCCTCGGCGGCGGCCATATATCCTTCGCCCTGGCTAAGATAGCCAAACTGGTGGGTTTTAAAATGGTAGTTGTTGATGACCGCCCCGAATACGCCACCACCCAGAGGTTCCCCGAAGCGGAACAGGTTCTTGCTATTAGCTATGATAAAGCATTCTCCAGCCTGAAGGTGGGTAAATCCGGCTGTGTGGTAATAGTAACCCACGGCCACAAAGGTGATGCGGCGGCGCTGGAGGGGGCCCTGTCCACCGAAGCCAAATATATCGGCATGATAGGCAGTAAAACGAAAAATGCATCCGTCTATTCCCGTTTAAAAGCTAAAGGGATAACCCAGCAGCAACTGGACAGGGTTCATGCCCCCATCGGATTGAGCATACATGCCCAGACGCCAGAGGAGATTGCGATAAGTATTATAGCCGAGATTATACAGGTACGTCGGTCCGATTGAAGAGGAATCAGTAACCTACGCCCTCTATGTACCCTCTGGGGGTAACCATTCTGCCGTTATAGACATATGTCTCCGAGTTGCCTGCTATCACCATGGTATCGGTTTCAACCTCCCCGGCCGACATCTCTCCCAGCGTTGTAACCAGAACTTTTTCCTGTTCGGTTGCGACGCCGGTAACAATACCAACCGGGGTATCAGCCTCTCTGTATTTTAATAGTATGCTGACAGCTTCTTCCACCCGTTCACTCCCCGCTTTTCCTATGGGATTATAAAACACGACCACGAAATCAGACTCAGCGGCTGAAATGAGCCGTCTTTTTATATCGCTCCATTCGGTAGCCCGGTCGGCGAGGCTGATTACGGCAAAATCATGCCCCAGCGGCGAACCCAGCAGCGAGGCGACGGCACTGGCTACCGTTATGCCCGGGATTACTTCCACTTCCAATTCCAAACCTTTTTCCCTGAGATGGCTGAAAAAGGTGCTGGCGAAAGCATAGATACCGATATCACCGCTGCTTACCACAGCCACATCTCTGCCCTGCCGGGCTTTTTCTACCGCCATAGCGGCGCGCTCTACGGGGGTTATCTCGCCGGCTACTATCTCCTTGCCCGTAACAAGCTTCCATAGCGGGTCCAGGCAGGCCTTGTGGCCGATAATTACCTGCACATTTTTCAGCACCTTGGCAGCCCGGGGGGTTACATCATCCCGGCTACCGGGACCAACGCCGACCAGATATATCTTGCCATCCATTTTATATAGCCATAGCATACTTCGGCAGGGTTACCAGCGTCAAGAAACCATAGTTTGACGGGGTAGCAGCCTCCGTGTCATACTTTGACGTTGCATTCGATTTTGCAGCAATCAGCCTGAAATATACAGAGATGAAGACAAAAAATTCCGCCTTTGTATCGGTGATTCTACTGGCTGCCGGTGAATCAAAGCGCATGGGTAAGCCCAAATTGTTACTGCCATTTGGCGATGGCACCGTTCTGGGGAATACCGTTGATAATCTGTTGAGTTCCGGTGTGGATGAGGTCATCGTGATACTGGGGGCTAATGCCCGGGAAACAGAAAGGGCAATAGCTGATAAAGCGGTTAAGATTATTATAAATCCGGATTACAGGCAGGGTATGAGCACCTCCCTGATTAGCGGACTAAAACAGGTTGACCACCGGGCGCAGAGGATTATGGTCGCCCTCTCCGACCAGCCACTCATAGATAGAAAGACCTATAGTAAACTGATTCATGAATCGCTTGACTCGGTTAGTAGCATAGTCGTGCCCACGCATAAATCAAGAAGGGGCAATCCTATCATTTTTGATATAAGCTATAAAGATGAACTGCTGCAACTAAAGGGTGATATCGGTGGCAGAGAGATGTTAAAGCGGCACCCCGATGACATACTTGAGGTTGCCGTTGATTGTGAAGGCATCTATATAAACCTCAATACAATAGATGACTATAATTCGGCTTTAAATTGAAGGAAAGTGGGGAGATAGACGGATGTTAAAGAAAGTCAAAATTGAAGAAGCCATAGGCATGCCCATTGGCCATGATGTAACCAAGGTCATTCCCGGCGAGTTCAAGGGAGCCGCCTTCCGCCGCGGGCATATATTAAAGCAGGAGGATATCCCCGAACTGCTCAGCATGGGCAAGGAGCACATCTATATCATAGAGGAGGAAGAAGGGGAAGTCCATGAGGAAGAAGCCGCCCTGCGCATAGCAGAAGCAGTAGCCGACCCGGAGATGGAAATAACAAAGCCAAGAGAAGGCAAGGTGAATATAAAATCCGGTATCTCCGGATTGTTGAAGATAAACAAATCCTTGCTGAGAGAGGTCAACTCTATCCCTGATATTTCACTGGCTACGATACATGAAAATGCGATTTGCCGGCCGGGAACGATTATTGCCGGAACCAAGATTATTCCCCTATATATACCCGAAGCCGGGCTTAAAAAAGTTGAGGAATTGTGTCAGAGCAAAGGCAATGTATTCCGGGTTATCCCTTTCAAAGAGAAGAAGGTGGGTATAGTCATCACCGGTAATGAAATATACAAGGGTAGAATAAAGGACAAATTCGGCGATTACATTAAAAACAAGGTAGGGCCGCTAGGCTCAATAATAAACCATCAGATAATAGTCCCCGATGACGAGGACCTTATTGCCAGAGCCGTTCTGGAGATGAGGGGTAAGGGTTCCGAGGTTATATTCGTCTGCAGCGGGTTGTCCGTAGACCCGGACGATGTATCCATTGAGGGTGTGAAAAGGAGCGGGGCAAAGATAATTTCCTACGGGGCGCCGGTTATGCCGGGTGCCATGTTCCTGCTTGCCATGCTTGATGATATCCCCATCCTTGGCGCTCCGGCGGCGGTAATCTTCAACGATACTACCATAATTGATGTCATCCTGCCCCGGGTTCTGGCCGGCGAACAAATATCAAGGCAGGATATTATAGACATGGGTCATGGCGGTCTGTGTCTTAACTGTGCTACTTGCATCTACCCCGACTGCCCCTTCTGCAAGTAGATAATAGCTCCATCTTAAAACTACGGACGGGAGATTTCTGGTTTATTAAAATCACCCGTCGTTAAACACGCGCCTATGTTTATCCTGAAATTACGGCTATTTGATATAAAATGTCAGAAAATCTAGCTAAAAGACTTGACAAAAAGGGGGGAAATGTTATTTAATACGGATGTAGGAAACCTTTTTCCGTATCCATACTAAAAAAGGGCTTTATATGAAAAGAGTTTACGTCATAGATGAGTTCTGTATCGGCTGCCGCCTGTGCGAAGTCTATTGCCGCCTGCAACACTCTAAATCAAAGGACTTACTAAAGGCTTTTAAGAAAGAGTTTCCCCGTCCCCTGCCGGCAGTGCGTGTTGAGGAAAATGGCAATCTGGCACTTTCGGTGCGCTGTCAGCATTGTGAGGAGTTCCTGTGCCTGTATGCCTGCCTTGGTGGAGCCCTCAGCCATGATGCCGATAGCGGCATGGTCAATTACAATCCTGATAAGTGCATCGGCTGCTGGAGCTGTATCCTGGCCTGCCCATTCGGCGCCATAAAGCAGGATAAAGAACAAAAAAGGATTTTCAAGTGCGATTTATGCATCGGGGAAGAAATACCGGCGTGTGTCGTCAACTGCCCCAATGAAGCACTGGTATATATTGATTTACCAGAAAATAATGCAGGCAGTTTATATAAAAACACCAACCAAGTCGAAAAGGCGATAGCCCGCCAGAATATTGTAGAAGTTACTGTTGAAAATTAACTTAACTAAATAATTTTATAGGAAGTGCACAAAGTGATTGCCATTATTGACTATGGTGCCGGCAACCTGCGCAGCGTGGTAAATGCCGTTATGAAGCTGGGTTACCAGCCGAATATAACCAGCGATCCGGATGAGGTAACGAAAGCTGAAGCGGTTATCCTGCCCGGAGTTGGCGCCGCCGGCAGCACTGTAAGCAGCCTTAAAAGGCTAGGGCTGGCTGAACCGATAAGCAGGTATATAGCCAGCGGACGCCCCTTTCTGGGCGTCTGTATAGGGCTGCAGGTGCTGTTTAGCGGCACTGATGAGGGTGGCGGCCATGAGTGCCTGGGCATTATTCCCGGACGGGTTAAAAAACTGCCCGCTGGACTAAAGATTCCCCATATGGGGTGGAATCAGGTGAAACAAAAGGTAAAACACCCGATTTTTAAAGATATACCGGATGAGGCAAATTTCTACTTTGTGCACAGCTATTATGTTGAGCCGAATGACAAATCTCTTGTTGCCGGCGAAACTGAATACAGCATTCCATTTTGCAGTGTTGTTGCCCGGGATAACCTTGTAGCCACCCAGTTTCACCCAGAAAAGAGCGGCGAATCGGGATTGAAAATGTATGATAATTTTCTGAAGCTGGCTTCAGCGCAGAAATAACAGGACAATATCAATGGAAAAAGTAAAATATCTTATAATCGGTAACTCTGCCGGCGGCATCGGCGGCGCCGAAGCTATCCGCCAGATTGATGAGGACGGCTCGGTAACCATTGTCTCCGCCGAATCATACCCGGCCTATTCCCGCGTGCGTATATCAGAGCACCTCGCCTGTGGATGTCCGCTGGAAGATATACTGTTTCGCCCAGCCGATTTTTATAAAGCAAACGGCATCCGGTTTATTCCGGGCAGAAAAGCAGAGCGGCTTGATGCCGTATCTCATATTATAAAGCTTGATGACGGCGCAGAGATTAAATGGCAGAAATTACTGCTTGCCACCGGTGGCTTGCCGATTTTGCCTCCGATAAAAGGTTTAAACAAGGAAGGGGTTTTCAGCTTCACCAATCTCTCTGATGCCATAGAAATAAATAAATACTTAGGTGACACAGAGGAAGCAGTGGTTATCGGGGGTGGCTTAATCGGTGTCAGCGCCACCGAGGCACTTGTGAAACGTGGTATTAAAGTAACAGTCATCGAAATGAAAGAGCGAATATTAAATACAATTCTGGATGAAGAAGCATCGGCGATGGAGGCGGCAGCTATGAGGCAAGCCGGGGTTGAAATTTTAACCGGCAACACCGTAGCTGAGGTTAACAGTAACCCATCAAAACCGCAAAGTGTAAGTGGTGTTACCCTGAACGACGGGCGGTTAATACCCTGCCGTCTGGTGATTGTGGCTATCGGCGTCACCCCGCGAACCGAACTTGCCGTAAGTGGTGGCGTAAAGATGAACCGTGGCATACTGGTTGACAATTATATGACTACATCTCAACCGGATATTTATGCCTGCGGTGATGTCGCCGAAACCTATGATTTCGTCTACGGTGAAAACCGGCTGAACCCTATCTGGCCCAATGCCTACCTGGGAGGCAGGGTTGCCGGCTTCAATATGGCTGGCGTACCCACCGCATACCAGGGCAGCACTGTAATGAATACAATGAAGTACTTCGGGGTGGACATCGTTTCCGCCGGTATAACAGTTCCGCCGGATGATAGCTACCGGGTATTCAGCCAGAAGAATGGTAGCATCTACCATAAAGTGGTAATCAAGGATAACTGTATTGCGGGCATGGTCTTTGCCGGTGATATTGAGAAATCGGGCATAATCTTTAATTTGATTATAGAAAGGGTGGATGTCAGCCAGTTCTATGAACTGCTGGCGACAGACGATTTCGGTCTTACCTGCCTGCCCGAAGGAATATGGCGGCCACGGCTAACGATACCAGCCGGAATTGCTGTGGAGGTATAATTATGAAAGAGCTTGAAAAAATACAGAACCCGTATAGTGATGGCAAGGTAATCGATGCCTGCTCAATCTTCGGGGTGATGGATACATCAGGCAAACGATTCTCCGGTGAAGGCATCATACGGGCTATTGCCAATATGCATGACCGGGGTAATGGACTGGGCGGAGGTTTCGCTGTTTATGGCCTGTACCCGGAGTATGCAGATTACCATGCCTTTCATATAATGTATCTCAGCCGGCAGGCAAAGGAGCAAACCGAGGATTATCTGAAAGAAAAGCTCGCCATAATCCAGTCTGAGGAGGTACCGACGCAACCTGTAGCCACCATTAAAAACCCACCCCTTGTATGGCGCTACTTCGTTGCCGTCAGCCATCCTCTTCCCGATGAAATTGCCGAGGAAGATTATGTTATGAACCGTGTTATGGAAATAAATACAGGTATAGATGGCGCCTGCGTCTTTTCCAGCGGCAGGGATATGGCCGTGTTCAAGGGCGTGGGTTACCCCGAGGAGATAGCCGAATTCTTTAACCTTGAGCAATATAAAGGCTACCTGTGGACAGCACACGGTAGGTTCCCGACAAATACGCGCAGTTGGTGGGGCGGGGCTCATCCGTTCTGCCTGCTGGACTGGACTGTAGTACACAACGGAGAAATTTCATCCTATGGCATAAACCGGCGCTATCTGGAGCAGTTCGGCTATAAGTGCACGATGCAGACCGATACAGAAGTCGTCGCTTATGCCATTGACCTTTTAATGCGAAAGCACAACCTACCGATAGAAATAGTGGCTAAAATACTGGCGCCACCGCTATGGAGCGAAATAGAGCGCCGACCGGATGGGGAAAGAGAACTGCTCACAGCTTTGCGTCAGGTATATGGCAGCCTGCTGCTCAACGGGCCGTTCACGGTGATTATCGCCCGCCAGGGCGAGATGATAGGGCTGACAGACCGCATACGGCTGCGCCCGCTGACAGTTGGCGTTAAGGGTGATGTGCTCTATCTTTCATCGGAGGAATCAGCCATCAGGCTTATCTGCCCCGACCTTGACAGCGCCTGGATTCCGATGGGCGGTGAGCCGATAATCGGCAGGTTAAAAGACAAGCAGCAGCCATCCATAGCTGCCGAAGGGGTGATTACCGGTGTTAACTAAGAGGATAATCCCCTGCCTGGACGTAAAAGATGGGCGGGTGGTAAAGGGAACCAGCTTTATAAAATTGCGCGATGCCGGGGACCCAGTGGAGCTAGCTAGCTTCTACTACAGGGAGGGGGCTGATGAACTTGTGTTCCTTGATATAACGGCGACACCTGAAGACCGCAATACTATGGCTGATATCGTCGAGCGCATCGCAGAGCAGGTCTTTATGCCGCTTACCGTTGGCGGCGGGCTACGCAACATAGAGGATATGCGGCGTATGCTGATAGCCGGTGCGGATAAAGTCTCCATAAACACGGCGGCTGTTCTCAATCCTGAACTTATCAGTGAAGGAGCTGAAAAATTCGGCAGTCAGTGTATCGTGGTGGCTATAGATGCCAAGCGGGTAAAGAATAGCAACCAACCAAAATGGGTTGTCCATATCTACAGCGGGCAAAAGGCTACCGAAATAGACGCTATTGAGTGGGCGATAAAAGCAACCCGGCTTGGCGCCGGCGAAATACTGCTTACCAGTATGGACGCCGACGGGCATAAAACCGGCTATGATATAGAGCTCACCCGCGCCATTTCAGAGGCGGTAAGCGTGCCGGTAATTGCCAGCGGCGGTGCCGGCAATATGGAGGATTTAGAGCAAGCCCTGTCATGCGGCAAGGCGGATGCGGTGCTGGCTGCCAGTATCTTCCATTACAAGACACACTCCATCCGCGAGATAAAACAATACCTTGCCGCCAAAGGAATAGCGGTAAGAACTTAAGGAAAAACAGATGAAGACCTATTTACCATCAAGATTTATAGTAGAACGAGACGCCGAACGCTGTATTCAGTGTCAGGCGTGTGTCAGTCAATGCAGCTTTGATGTCCACTACCACGACGCCGAGGAGGACGAGGTTATGAGCCGCGGCGAAAACTGCATCGGCTGCCACCGCTGTGTCGTATTTTGCCCCACCAGTGCAATCACCATAAAGAAAAACCCGCTGCAATACCGCGAGAACTATAACTGGCGACCGGAGGTTATTGAAGATATCATCAAGCAGGCGGAGACCGGAGGTGTGCTTCTTACCGGGATGGGCACTGACAAGCAGCACCGTATCTACTGGGACCACCTGTTACTTAACGCCAGCCAGGTGACCAATCCGTCTATTGATCCATTGCGTGAACCGATGGAGCTGACGACATATCTCGGCCGCAAACCAGACAAGGTAGAGATTGGCTCAGATGCCAATCTGAAAACGGAGCTTCCTCCGCAGATAGGGCTTGAGGTACCAATTATGTTCTCCGCTATGTCTTACGGCGCTATAAGCCTGAATGTACAGAAGTCCCTCGCCCGGGCGGCGACCGAAATGGGCATCCTTTGGAATACCGGTGAAGGCGGGCTTCACCCAAAACTGTATAAATATGCCCCGAATACAATCGTTCAGGTAGCCTCGGGGCGCTTTGGCGTCCATGCCGGCTATCTGGATGCCGCCAGAATTATTGAAATCAAGATCGGGCAGGGAGCCAAGCCGGGTATCGGCGGTCACCTCCCCGGAGAGAAGGTAAATGACGAGGTATCGGTAACCCGTATGATTCCCACCGGCACGGATGCCATATCACCGGCGCCTCAGCACGATATCTATTCCATTGAAGACCTGGCACAGCTCATCAATGCCCTGAAAGAAGCAACCAACTACACAAAACCGATATCGGTTAAGATAGCCGCGGTGCACAACTCGGCGGCTATCGCCAGCGGCATGGTTCGCGCCGGAGCCGATATAATCGTGCTGGACGGGCTCAGAGGGGCTACCGGGGCCGCACCGAAGATTATCCGTGATAATGTCGGTATTCCCATAGAAATGGCGCTGGCTACGGTAGATAGCCGCTTGAGGCAGGAGGGCATACGCAATCAGGTATCTATTGTTGTTTCCGGTGGCATAAGGAACAGCGGTGACGTTGCCAAGGCGATTGCTCTGGGCGCTGATGCCGTCTATATAGGTACAGCAGCCCTTGTCGCCCTGGGTTGCACCGTCTGTCAGCAGTGCCACACAGGCAAGTGCGCCTGGGGTATCTGCACCAGCAACCTGCGTCTTTCAAAGAGAATAAATCCTGATATCGGCGCCAGCCGTCTGGCTAACCTGTTGCGCGGCTGGAGACTGGAAATCAAAGATATACTGGGTGGTATGGGTATAAACGCCCTGGAAAGCCTGCGCGGAAACCGACTGCAGCTCAGGGGCATCGGTTTAACCGATACCGAGCTTGATACCCTGGGGGTAAGGATGGTTGGTTGTTAGATGTCAGATAGTGCGATAAACAAAATAGTGAAGTTAAATGCTGAAGGGTTGAACTACAAACAGCTCAATATCAGGTTGAGAGAGCTAACGGCAAATGGCACCAACAGGATAGAGCTGCATAATGTCTGCGGCCAGAGATATATAGGCACCGACCTGAACAGAGCGGTGGAGATTGAGATATTCGGCACGCCTGGCAACGACCTCGGTGCTTTTATGGATAAACCTAAAATTGTCGTCCACGGCAATGCCCAGGATGGCTGCGGCAACACAATGAACAGCGGAGAGATAATCGTCCACGGGCACGCCGGGGATATCACCGGCTTATCCGCCAGGGGTGGTAACATATTTATCAGGGATGATGTCGGCTACCGGGCGGGCATCCATATGAAGGGCTATGAGGATAAAAAGCCTACGCTGGTAATCGGTGGCACCGCCCAGGATTTCGTCGGCGAATATATGGCCGGCGGTATAATGGTGCTGCTGGGACTCACCCTCAAGAAAGGGGAGCAGCATAAAGCTCACTTTATCGGCACCGGCATGCACGGCGGCGTTATCTATATAAGGGGTTGTATCGACGACTACCAACTTGGCAAGGAAGTGGGCAAAGCTGAGCTTGATGATGAAGATAATAAACTGCTGGGGCAGCTTGTTGCCAGGTACGCTGACTATTTTGACCTGAAGGCAGAAGAGATAATGAACAAGGAATTTATAAAACTATTCCCCCGCTGGCTGCGGCCTTATGGCCGGCTCTACGCCTACTAAGATACCTAGTCCTGGTGGTTAAAAGACCACATAGAAAGGACTGTCATCACTATACCGAACACCGCTACAACGGCAATATTGTCCCATAACGACATGGTATGGCCCAAAACGGTTACGCCCAGGGAAGAATCTGCTGCCGTGCCCAGCATTACCTGGCGAATGGGGGCAATAGCATAGGTAGCCGGGTTTATCTTTACCAGCACGTTCATCCACGCCGGCAAGCCTTCTACCGGGAAAAACACGCCTGATAGAAATATCATAGGGAACATAAGCATCTGCATTATTACCTGAAATGCCTGCATAGAATTTATGCGTGTAGCCAGCAATATACCCATGGAACTCATCGAGACAGCCAGCAGTAGCATAAGCGGTATAATTGCCAGCAGGGTGACCACCGAAAAAGAGACTCCGATTATAGGGGCGAATAATATGATGAGGGCTCCCTGCAGCATGGCTATCGTAGTCGAACCCAGCGTTTTACCGATGGCTACCGAGGTGCGGCTTACGGGTGCCACCAGTACCTCTTTGAGGAAACCGAACTCCCTATCCCAGACCACGGATACTCCAGACATAAAAGAGTTCATAAGTACCGTCATGCCGATAATACCAGGGAAGATGAACTGGGTGTAGTCAATTTCGGAGTTGCCGAAACCCATACTGCCGCTGAGCCCGCTGCCAAAGATAAACAGGAAGAGGAGAGGAAAGGCTATTGAGCCTACCATGCGCATCTTGTCATGCCAGAAACGCAGTATGTCCCGATACCATATTATATAAATACCACGTAGATGATTCATCACTTTAATCCTAATGCCGCCTCGGACCGCGATGGTGGGCTATTGACTTGTAATCCTTGCTTTCTTCATCGCGTATTTCACGACCGGTTAGTTTGAGAAAGACATCGTCCAGGCTTGGGCGACGCAGGTTGACACTCAGTATTTTTACTCCCAATCCCTTTATAAAGTCAGGTAAAAATTCATCGCCATTATCAATGTTAAAAATAAGCCCGCCGCCATCGTTCCTGGCTTCAATCTGATACCGCAGCCTGATTTCTTCAGCCGCTTTGGCGTCGTTTTCGGTTTTTACCGATATTATGTCCTGCCCGACAATCTTCTTTAACTTCCTTGGAGTATCAAGGGCAACAATCTTGCCGCTATCAATAATAGCGATGCGGTTAGCCTTCTCTGCTTCGTCCATATAGTGGGTGGTCAGAAAGACTGTAGTCCCTTCCTGACGGCACATTTCGATTATATACTCCCATATGCGATTACGCGTCTGCGGGTCCAACCCCAGCGTAGGCTCGTCAAGAAACAGCACCTTTGGGCGATGCAACAATCCCCTTGCCAGCTCAAGACGGCGCTTCATACCACCGGAATAGGTTTCAACAAAGCTGTTACGCCTGTCCCATAGCTCTACCATCCGCAACACCTGCTCAATCCGCTGTTTGCGAACAGAGGCAGGTACGTTATAGATCATGGCATGGAAATTGAGGTTCTGTATACCGCTGAGTTTTTCATCCAGGCTGGGGTCCTGGAAAACAAGCCCGATTTGTTGGCGGACATGATTCTGCTGGCGGACAACATCGAAGCCGTTAATAAAAGCTTGCCCAGATGTCGGCTTTAGCAGCGTACATAGAATACTGATGGTCGTTGTTTTGCCGGCTCCATTGGGACCCAAGAAACCGAATATTTCGCCTTCTTTTACCTTAAAGGAGACTTTATCAACGGCAACCAGCTGTTTAAATTTTTTAGATAACTCTACAACTTCTATAATATTCATTTACAGCGTCTTCTAATCACCCTTTTGAGGCGGCTTTATATCAGCCTTCAGTACTTCTTCAAATTGGGCCATCATACCTATGGTTTTGGATAAAAACCGGGTAAGCGTTTCCGCTTTTGTAATTATTATACCGCCTTTATTATGACCGCCCAGCACAACAAGCTTATCGGCAGGCTTTATGTCATAATCCCGCCTGGCTTCGGCGGGTATGACCACCTGCCCTCTTTCGCCGACGGTTGTCACGCCGTAAAATTTGGGCGCCATATGTCCTTCTAATTTTAAATCCATCGTACACCCCTTAATGCGTAGTGCATAGGCAGGCAGTAGGATTAATATAATATATCATATATATCATACTCTGTCAACTGGCGAAAACCACGCATGCCACGATAGTACTAGCCTAAGAGTTTGCTTGACGCTTGTAGTTAGTTATGGTAGCCTTTGGTTAGGTTGCGGCGTTATATTATCCTCATAAAACTTAAGGATAAGGGTATAAAGAAACATAATAATAATTGGCAAAAGTAACTAGATTATGTGCACTGATGCACCAGTGTATTTGTGTAATTAGTGGCTGGAGAAGCCTATGAAGTTTATTAGAAACAAGGTAACGCTGGCGACAGTGTTAATACTTGTCTTAAGCCTTTGTTTTCTCTCTGTAGCCAGCCTGTTTTCGCTGGTTCAAGCAACACCCTGGACAAAGTATACCGGTGAGGTAACACTCAAGGATGGGGTGGACAATGAACTATTCGTTGTAGATGCATGGGTAATAAAGGATGGTAGCACATATAAGATGTGGTATACACATAGTAAAACAGATATGGCTATCGAGGAAATGGCAGGCAATTTAACAACTTTAATTTCCAGCGACATCATAAGTGACCTTTTGAATCTAGACCTTGATCAATTGCTAGATGACTTGTCGCTTATAGATGCTGATACCCTCTGGAATTTTCTAAATGACACCAGTACCGTAATAGGTTATGCCACATCAGATGATGGTAAGGTTTGGACCAGAGTAGATCCCGAAGTCCTTAGCAGTGATGCTGGCTTAAAAAATGTCGGCATGCCCTGTGTTATAAAGAACGGTGATACTGATTATGAGATGTGGTTCACCCATTCCGAGACAGAACTTACCCAATCAGAGGTGGAGAATATTCTTAGCGGGCTAGGTAGTAGTGATAATGACGCCAGAAAAAGTGCCATACTAGCCATTCTGGATGCTAACAGTACTTCTATCGGCCATGCTACCTCAAGCGATGGAGAGGATTGGGGAACCCCACAATTTGGAATCTTCAACGGTGAAGGTAGCGGATTGTGGGATAGCGTAGCCGACCCCTGCGTTGTAAATGATAGCGGCACCTACAAGATGTGGTACACCTATGCCGAAACCGATATCATAATAACTGAAATTGATAATATCCTGACAAACATAGGTGATTTCGGTGTTAGTGATATATTGAACATACTGGATAAAACCCACACCTCTATCAAATATACTACTTCCGCCGATGGCACAACCTGGACAGATCCCACCACAGAAGTTCTTGCCGGCAACGGCGGCATGTGGGATAGCGTGGCTGCGCCCTGCGTTATAAATAACGGCAGTGGTTATGAGATGTGGTACACGAACCTTACCACAAACCTCATATCGTCAAGCTTTCAGGCACTTTTTAGCGCAATGCAGGCACTGGAGACTGATATTTTAAGCCTGTGGAGTAGTTTTACATCTGGAGATTTAAACACGTTTCTGGTTGACCTGCAAGCGTTTCTCGGCGAACCGGATGCAGACCCCCCCATTGCAGGTACAATTGACCCTGTTTTATCTTACCTGGCTAATACCAGTGCCCGGATTGGCTATGCCACCTCCGATGATGGCACAATATGGGTAGAGCAGAACCCCAATGCCCTTACCGGCAGCGGCGGTCCCTGGGGCAGCGTTGGCGCCCCCTGTGTAGTCCTTGATAGCGGTACATACGAGATGTGGTTCACCCAGGGCGTAGAATATCTTACTGCCCAGAATATTGTTTCACTTATGGATGGTTCAATCCTACCTATCGGTTATGCTACGGAACTGGACCCGATGGCTGTTACCAACGCTTACCCGACCCTTGATGACAATGTAGCCATCGTGGCGGTAGAAATAAGCGGCAAGAACCTGATTACCAGTCTTCCGGCTCCCCTCCCCGGCGGAGTAAGCGCCTATACGATGACGGTAACCGGCGACCCGTTGGGAATTGATATTGTTGAAGTCAGGCCGGTAGCCCCCTTTGACAGCCTCGTCTATGACCTAAATGATTATATAACCACCGGCACCTTTACAATTTCCGGGACGGCATCCGTGCCGATGGAGCCGCCGGACTATGTAGTGGTTAAACTGGTTATAAGACTAATCGGCGATGCCTCTACAAAATACTACCTTGGTATATCATTCAATTCCATAACCGCCGCCGGCCCGCCGGAGATAGCCGTTCCGGAAGAAGCCCCCAACACGCTTACATTCCTGCGGGGTGATACCACCAACAATGGGATTGTTGATATTTTCGATGCTCTATTTATTGCTCAATATACCGTTGCCATAAGAGATATAAATGAAATCAACGCTATTAATGCCTCTAGCATTGCATATAGCAGTACTAATCTTGAATATGTTGATATTTTCGATGCTCTATTTATTGCTCAACAGACTGTAGGCATTAGAGATGAAAACTTTGTGCTTGTTCCATAAATTAAATAAAATATAGTCAGGTTGAATATTATGCTAATTATTAGAAAAACAGGATTGCTACTAACCGCCATTATAATTGCTTTATTGGCTATGCCCAGCTATGTATGTCTAGCTGCCCCTGCAATGATAGAAGTTAATGGAGGGTCTACTATAACCCTTGACCCCGGCGGCAGCACCAACGCATCACTAACAGTAAGTGGTATACCAGACCCCGGCTTGGCTGCCTATACGATTAGATTAAGTTGGAACAATAGTG
>JBDRFC010000059.1:0-8691 GCA_043819155.1 Chloroflexota bacterium
TTATAATCATCTCCCCTGCCCTTTGATAAAGGGAAGGGGAACGAGGGGTTAGGATTAAAAATGAAAATACTGGTCGTTGGCGGCGGGGCGAGGGAGCATACCATCGTCTGGAAGCTTTCACGAAGCCCAAAGGTCAAAGAAATCTTTGTCGCTCCAGGGAATGCCGGTACTGCCCGACTCGCCCATAATCTGGACATCAGCCCCACCGATATACAAACACTGGTCAATACAGCCATAGAAAACAAAATAGACCTTACCGTTGTCGGTCCCGAAGCTCCTCTGGCAGAAGGCATCGTTGATGAATTTCAAGCCAGGGGTTTACAGATTTTCGGACCCACTAAAGCCACCGCACAGATAGAAGCCAGCAAAGTCTTCGCCAAGGAGCTTATGCAGAAATACAATATCCCCTGCGCCGAAAGTGCCAGCTTCTCTTCATATACAGAGGCAAGGAAATACCTGGAAAAGCAGACACCCCCCATCGTAATCAAGGCCGACGGGCTGGCGGCGGGCAAGGGGGTTATCGTTGCCGAAACCATGGAGCAAGCCCAACAAGCCCTTACTAGCATTATGCAAGATAGAGCATTCGGCTCTGCCGGTGATAGAGTCCTCATCGAGGAGAAGCTGAACGGCAAAGAGATGAGCGTATTTTCATTCGCCGATGCCAGTACCTCGATGCCTTCTATGCCTGCCTGTGATTATAAGCCGGTTTTTGACGGCAACAGGGGTCCCAATACCGGCGGCATGGGCAGCTACAGCCCGCCTCAATTCCTCGCACCTGAATTATTCAAGACGATAAACGATACGATAATGCAACCGACTGTAAGAGCTATGCAAAACGAAGGCGTGCCATACCAGGGGGTTCTCTACGGCGGGCTTATGATAACAGACGCAGGGCCTAAAGTTATGGAATTCAATGCTCGCTTCGGCGACCCGGAAACGCAGGTTGTTCTGCCAAGATTAAAAACAGACCTTCTTGATATAATGCTCGCCGTCATCAATAACAATCTTAATCGGATAGATATAGAATGGAGCGATAATGCCTGCGTCGGCGTGGTGATGGCATCCGGTGGCTATCCCGGCAGCTACAATAAGGGTCTTCCTATCAGCGGACTTGATGAACTGGATGACGACATTCTTGTTTTTCACGCCGGCACAAAACTGGACTCGGCGGGCAGAGTGGTTACTAACGGCGGGCGTGTGCTTACCGTTGTCGCTACCGCTGATACTATAGCCCATGCCAGAGAAAAGGTATATAATAACATCTCAAGGATACAATTTGAGGGTTGCCACTATCGCCGAGATATTGCCCTGTTTGATAAAAGATAATAATACGGGGAGCAAACTATGCCTAAAGTTGCCGTGGTTATGGGCTCTAAATCAGATAAAGATACCATAAAGCCAGCAATGGAAATTCTTGAAAAGCTGGGTATTGACTACGAGGTGAAGGTTATCTCCGCCCACCGCACCCCGGAAAAGGCAAGGCAGTACGGATTATCCGCCAGAGATAACGGCATCGAGGTCATTATCGCCGCCGCCGGCTGTGCTGCCCACCTGCCCGGCGTACTGGCAAGCTGGACCACCCTGCCGGTAATCGGTGTGCCGATATCCGTAAATGAACTGAATGGCGTTGATGCCCTTTACTCTATGTCCCAGATGCCCGCCGGCATACCGGTGGCTACCGTCTCCATCGGCAGCGCCGGAGCTAAAAACGCCGCCTTCCTTGCGGCCGAAATCCTAGGGCTTAAATACGATGATATAAAGCAGGCTTATGAAAAATACCGCCAGGAACTCAACAAATCCTGATTAATAATCTGGACATAATAGCCTCTTTTACGATATATTATTGCCTATTAAAAATAACGAAACCGGGAGATAACAGATGATTGAGCGCTATTGCCGCCCGCAGATGAAAAAAATCTGGTCCGATGAAAACAAGTACGCCAAATGGCTTGACGTTGAGATTGCCGTCTGCGAAACCTGGGCTGAACTGGGCAAGATTCCCCGTAAATCAGTTCCCAAGATAAAAATGGCGCGCTGCAACTTCAAGCGCATGCAGGAAATCCTTGAAGAAACCCACCACGATATGACTGCTTTCCTCGGCTCTGTCTCTGAAAGTCTGGGTGAGGAATCCCGTTTTATACACCTCGGGCTCACCTCATCCGATGTCATGGATACAGCCCTTAGCCTACAGCTGGTTGAAGCATCCAAACTGCTGAATCAGGATATAAAGGAACTCATATCCACAATTGTTGAAAAAGCTCTGGAGCACAAATACACTGTAATGATTGGCAGAACTCACGGCATACACGCCGAACCGATATCCTTCGGCTTTAAGCTGGCTCTATGGGCCGAGGAGATGAAGCGCAATCGGCAAAGATTGACCGAAGCCAGTAAAATGATAGCCGTAGGTAAGATTTCAGGTGCCGTCGGCACTTATGCTACCGTACCGCCCGAGGTTGAGGAAAAAGCCTGTGCCAAACTATCGCTTACTCCGGCGCCGATATCAAACCAGGTTCTTCAGAGAGACCGCCACGCCCAGTTCGCCACCACCCTGGCTATCATTGCCAGCTCTCTTGAGAAATTCGCTACCGAAATCAGGGCGCTACAGAAGACCGAAATCCGCGAGGTAGAGGAACCATTCAGCCCGGGCCAGACCGGCTCTTCTGCCATGCCTCACAAGAGGAATCCAGAGCTCTGCGAGCGAATCTGCGGGCTTGCACGGCTTATTAGGGGTTATTCCCTCACTTCAATGGAAAATATTGCTCTGTGGCATGAGCGCGATATCAGCCATTCATCCAACGAGCGCGTCATTCTGCCCGATGCCTGTATTGTGCTTGATTACTGCCTCACCATCTTTACATCGGTTGTTGCCGGCTTGCTTGTCTATCCGAAAAGGATGAAAAAGAACCTTGATTTAACAAAGGGACTTGTGTTTTCTCAAAGGGTGATGCTCGCCCTCATTGATAAGGGGCTCAGCCGCCAGCAAGCCTATAAACTCGTCCAGCACAACGCAATGAAATCATGGAAGGGAAACAAAGACTACCTTAAGCTTCTCAAGGCTGATGGCGAAATCACTTCCCTGCTGCCACCTTCAGAACTGGAGGCAATCTTTGATTATAACTTTTACCTGCGTTATGTAGACGATGTTTTCAAAAAATTGGGTTTGACCGAAACCCAGTGGAAAAGGAAATTTATCCCTGCTGATCCAGCACGGTTAGCCCCTGGTTCTATATAAAATAACCAACACTATTGCTACAATAATAGACTTTTATAATTCCATATTTTATAAATATAACTTTAATGTACAGGGAAGCAAATGGAGAAGAAAAAAGCCTCGATAACCAAAAATATGAATGCGGAAACAGGCGCTAAAATAACAGAAGAACCGTGCACCGAGCCGTCAGTTCTACTGAAAACAGAGCTGCCACTGCCCCTGTTTATGCGAGGCAAGACACGGGATGTCTATGATTTAGGCGAACAACTGCTTATCGTCGCCACCGACCGTATATCCGCTTTTGATGTCGTTTTACCATGTGGCATACCCAATAAAGGACGGGTACTGAACCAGCTATCTGCATTCTGGTTTGAAAAGACAAAACATATAATACCTAATCACGTATTGCAGGTGGTTGATGATGTTAGCTGCCTGGATTCATATATCCCAGAAAAAAGCCGTTTTGCCTACCCGGCATATCTTAACGGCCGCTCTATGGTTGTAAAAAAAGCAAACCGTATCCCGATTGAATGTGTTGTTCGCGGCTTCTTGTCAGGCTCAGCCTGGGAAGAGTACCGGAAAAACGGCACTGTCTCCGGTGTGCCTGTTATAAAAGGTTTGTTCGAAAGCAATATGCTACCCCAACCCCTATTTACCCCGACCACCAAAGCAGACGAGGGTCACGATATGCCTATGTCCATAGATGAGGCCAAGAATATAGTGGGCACATCTCTGGCTGAAGAAATACAGGAGAAAAGTATAAATATCTACAAGTTCGCCCAGAAATATGCCAGAATCCCAGCCTCTTTCTTTATTGCCGATACCAAGCTGGAATTCGGCTTGGATAATGGCAAGCTAATCCTTATTGATGAGGTGCTTACACCGGACTCAAGCCGTTTTTGGGATATTAATTCATATAGAGTTGGGCAGCATCAAGACGGCTTCGATAAGCAGCCTGTGCGCGACTGGCTCGAGAACTCCGGCTGGGACAAAGAACCCCCCACCCCTGTACTACCCCCGGATGTTATAGAACAGACTGCCAAAAGATACCAGCAGGTCTATGAGAGATTGGCGGGGAATAAGCTCAGTTAATATCCCGATTATACTGCTAAAGTAATAGGTGTCAATGGTAAAATTCGGCGAATATCGCTAAAAAACATAGGCTCCTCATCCCATATTAACAGGTCTTAACAGGACAAGCCTATAACATATCCTTTGTAGTCGGCAATTCACCCGATATGCGTTCATCAATTCGGGTGGCTGTATCCATAGCCCTCCCCAGTGCCTTGAAAAGGGCTTCTGCTTTATGATGGTCATTGGTGCCATATAAAATCCTGGCATGCAGGTTAATCTTTGCTTCGCTGGCAAAGGCTTCCAGAAAGTGACGAATGAGGTCTGTGGGGAAGCCGGTCATATCATTATCATTAAATGGCAGCTCCAGTACCGTATATCCGCGACCGCTTATATCAACCACCACCATAGCCAGAGCGTCATCCATGGGCACGCTGGCATCCGCCATGCGTACAATACCACGCTTGCTCCCAAGAGCTTCAGCCATAGCTCTACCCAAGCAGATGGCAACATCCTCTACAAGGTGGTGCTGATCATCCCCGGTGGCAGAAACCTTTATGTCAAATGCACCGTGTTTCGCCAGCTGAGACAGCAGGTGGTCAAGCATCCTTATTCCGGTAATCATTTCGTATTTACCGCTGCCGTCAATATCCAGTTCCAGGCTTATATTCGTCTCCTGGGTTTCCCTCTTTATTACAGATTTCCTATTATCCATCTAATTCCTCCTCCAGTTCGTTCAGTGTTTCTATCAGGATATCATTTTCTTCCGGCCTGCCGATACTTATACGGATACTATCTTTTAAAAGTGGCTGGTCGAAATAGCGCACCAGTATACCTCTATCTTGCAGTTTCTGCTGAATCTCCTTTGCCCTGCCCTTTAGCACCGAGCAAAGGATGAAGTTTGCCTGTGATGGATATGGCTTCAACCATTTTATCCCCTGCAACTCGCTATAAAGCCTTTCCCTTTCGCTAATGATTGTTTTTACCCTGTTCATCAAGGCATCAATATCTTTTAGCGTCTCCCTCACCGCAACCAGCGCAGCTACATTTACGCAATATGGTTCCTTTATGCGCAACAGGTAATCGGCTATCTTTACCGGAAACATGCCATAGCCAATCCTGATACCGGCCAGCCCTGCCCATTTGCTGAAAGTTCTAAGCACCATCAGGTTTTTGTATTTACCAACCAGTGGCGCAACCGTCTCACCGGTGAATTCAAAATAAGCTTCATCAACCACAATCGGCAGCCCGGTATCAAGTATCTCCAGAATATCTTCCCTCGGCGTTATCGTCCCAGTCGGATTGTTGGGAGTAGCCAGCATTATCAGCTTCGTTTTCTTGGTGATAGCTTTCTTTACATCGGCGACATGAACATTGAAATATTTATCCCGTCGCACTTCAACCGGCACTCCCCTGTTAAGCTCAATAAAGAAATGGAACATGGCAAATGTCGGAACGCAGTTTATTACTTCATCACCTGGGTTGATAAACAGGCGTAAAATCAGGTCTATAAGCTGGTCGCTACCGGCAGCGGCTACTATATGCTCCATAGGCACACCCGTATATCCCTGAAGCTGCTTCCTAATTTCTGTCTGCCCTGAATCCGGGTATATGTTTATATCCCGGTAATCAGCCAGTGCCTTGCTTACTTTTTGTGAACAACCATAGGGGTTCTCATTGGCATCCAGTTTGATAATACTTTCTATTGATACTTCAACCTTACCCTTGAGGGTTTCAGGTGACTTGCTGGCAGCATAGCCACCGAAATCTACCAGTTCCGGTCGTATAAACTTTTCAATACCTTCTTCAGCCATTTTAAATACCTATGGGTTTATTCTTTTTCATTCTTTTCTCCACTGCCCGGGCATGCGCCTCCAGCCCCTCGGCACGGGCAATCGTAATCGCCGCCTGTCCCAGTTCTCTCAAGCTCGCCTTATCTACATTTACTATATTTGTATATTTTATAAAGTCAGTTATATTCAGGGGTGAGCTAAACCTAGCCGTACCACCGGTAGGCAATGCGTGACTCGGGCCGGCTACATAGTCACCCATTACTACCGTCGGCTCATCGCCTATAAAGACACAACCGGCATTTATTATTTTATCAATATAGTTTTCCGCAGTTTCAATATCCAGGCAAAGGTGTTCCGGCGCATACATATTTGATAACTCTATGGCTCTATCAATACTGGATACCACCGCTATAATGCCCCTCTTTTCCAAGGCTTCTTCAGCTATTTCCTTCCGTCCCAATGACGCCAGCTGTTTTTCTACTTCTTTGTTCACCTTGCCAGCCAGTTCATACGAATCGGTTATTAATATAGCTGAAGCCATAGAATCATGCTCTGCCTGGGCTAATATTTCAGCGGCACAGTTTGCCGGATCAGCCGTCTCATCTGCAATTATAACGACTTCGCTCGGACCCTGAAGACCGTCGATATCGACTATACCGTAGACAAGTTTCTTCGCCAGCATTACAAAGATATTTCCCGGTCCGCAGATTTTATCCACCTTAGGCACCGTTTCAGTACCATAAGCCAGTGCGGCGATTGCCTGAGCACCACCGATACAGAAGATTCGGTCAACCCTGGCGATGCCGGCAGCCACCAGTGTTTCCACCGGCACTTTGCCGTCTCTGCCCGGTGGCGTAACCAGAGACACCTGGCTGACACCGGCTATCTTTGCCGGTATAGCTGTCATAAGCACCGTCGATGGATAACTGGCGGTACCGCCGGGAGCATATATACCAACTTTTTCCAGCGGGCGTGTTATAGTATTGAAACCAATTCTCTCTACCCCGGCCAGCACCTCTTCATTCTGCTTCTTATGGAATGAGTATATCTTGTCTGCCGCCAGCTTAAGTGACGCCATTAGCCTGGAATCCACTTTTCTCAGGGCTTCATCTACCTGCTGCCTGTCAACCTCCAGCGACTCAAGCTTTATTCCATCAATTTTTAAAGTATAATCAAAAAGCGCATCATCACCCCGGCTGCGCACCTCTTCAATAATTTGTCTGACTGCCTGCTCCGGGTCTTTAGTGCCAAACATTTCCCTGAGCTTCTTTTCTATTGACGGTGATACCGAATAATCACCGATTGCTACCTGCCTCGTCAGCAATGATTTTGCCTCTTTAAAACCATTAACTATCCTCAAATTAACCTGCCTCCACAGCACTTTCAAGCGCTTTTATTATTTTTTCAATTCTTTCTTTCTTTATTCGGTTAGAAATCTTTTTTGTACCGCCAATCAGGCAGGCCGTTGATTCAAAGAGGGTATCTATTATTTTCAGGTTATGCCGGGCAATTGTGCCTCCGGTTTCCGTATTTTCAATCAAGAGGTCCGCGTCTTCCGGCAGGAAGGCTTCGGTTGCCCCCCAGGTAGGTATAATCCGATAGCGTCCGAGGCGATTAGTCCTGGCATAGTAGTCGGCTATGTTAATATATTCCGAAGCCACCCGACAGGCTACCTGGCTCTTCTGACAAAGCTGCTGCCAGCCAGCAATGTTTTCCGCCGGTACTTCCCAGCTTATCACCGCTACCAACTTCACTTTACCATACTTTAAGTCCAATATCTCTTCTACCGGGCTTGATGGAAACTGGTACTTATGCTCGGTAAGCCAGTCCCGTCCGGTTATTGCCAGGTCAAAGTTATTATTGGCTACCTGCAACGACATATCCTGCGGCCTGATAACCTTTATAAATATCCCTTCCAGATTGCTTACCGGGCGGCGGTTGCCAGTTACCGAGGGGTAATCATCAACACGAATGCCAGCCCGTTCAAATATACGGCATACATGTGATTGCTGATGGCCGTCGGGTAAAGCTATCCTGACTGTATCGTCATCAATACTATCAATAGTTCTTCTTTCTATTGCTTCCATTCTTACTGAAGTATAAGCTGATTCCATAATCTCCTGAACCATGGGTGGCAAGTTATCGGTTATTGAAGATAGTATCTGTGTCATATCCTTTTTTCTGAGGCTATCCCTGTTTGCTATAAGGTAAGCCTTTAATTCAACCAGCTTGTCCAAAGGTATCAAGCCGGATTTTACCAACTCTTCATCCTTCTTTCTGGATAGTACTACCAGTTCGGCATTTTCCGGCGGATATGCTTCAGCCGCTCCCCATAGCGGTAATACACTAAATCTTTTTAAACGCAACCGCTCAGCAAATGACTCTGCCAGATTGGGATACTCGCTGACAATGCGGGTTATACCTTTTTCTGCTTTTACTTTTTCAGACCGCGCCGCAGCATACAATGCCCCCTCTCCATACCCAAGATCCGCCACTTTAACTATATCACTGCTGGGGTATTTAACCAGCAGCTCCTCAACCCAGTCCAGCCCGCAAATCCCGAGGTCATAGTTACCCACTGCTACCTGAATCGGTATGTCCTTTTCCTGGAAC
>JBDRFC010000060.1:0-38174 GCA_043819155.1 Chloroflexota bacterium
ATCAATTTTAACTATTTATTCTACCCCAACTGTAAACACTACACAAGGTTTTTGCCCTTTATTGGTCGGCAATATTTTTGACTTCACTCCGCTGGTGAGGCAAAAACATTAACCAATGCAAGCATTACCCAAGAACGCTCAGTTTGACAAACTACCCGAGCTATGTTTAAATTTAATTAGGTGACTTGATATACACCAAAGGAGAGCAATCATGCAAGAGAAGGTGGAAGAGGTTCTGAATACGATAAGACCAGCCCTGGTGAGGGATGGAGGCAATGTTGAACTGGTCGAGGTTAATGATGGCACGGTAAAAGTAAAATTGACCGGAGCCTGTTCTGGTTGTGCTATGGCCACCATGACCCTGAAGATGGGCATTGAACGAATCTTGAAGCAGGAAATTCCCGAAATCAAGGAAGTAGTAGCTGTATAATCGCCCCTCGAACTGGTTTATTCCTTTATCTCCAGCTCAAATACCCGATGCAGGATTCGGACTGCGTCGTTTACCCTATCCTCGTCGATAATACAGGTTATTCTTATCTCCGAAGTTGAAATCAGCTGTATGTTTATCTTCTCATTACTAAGGGAACTGAACATCTTGGCGGCGTAGCCAGGGGTATTCTGCATTCCGGTACCTATGATGCTGACCTTCCCTAGCCTGGAATCACTGACGCATTCCCTGGCACCAATAGACCTGGCAATGGGTTTCACCACTTCCATCGCCGTAGCCAGTTGACTCTTGGCCACGGTAAAGGTTAAATCGGTAATATTCTGAATGCTGGCGTTTTGCACAATGGTATCCACGCTGATGTTCGCCTCAGCCAGCGGTTCAAAGAGAGTGGCGGCAATTCCCGGTCGGTCGGGAACACCGACCACCGTTATCTTGGCTACATCAAAGTCGTGAGCGATACCGCTCACCTTGTTACGTATTTCCATAGACGCCCCTCCATGAATTAGTGTACCCGGGCTGTTTTTAAAACTGGAGGCTACCAGTATCGGTATATTGAATAGCTCTCCCAGCTCAACCGCCCTGGGATGCATTACTTTAGCTCCGTAAGCCGCCAGCTCCAGCATTTCTTCATAGCCGATTTCAGCCAGGCTATGGGCTTCCGGCACCAGACGCGGGTCTGCGGTATAGATACCATCAACATCGGTGTATATCTGGCATTCATCCGCCTTCAGGCCGGCTGCCAGCGCCACCGCCGTCGTGTCCGAGCCACCCCGCCCCAGAGTTGTCGTATCCATATCCTCGGTAACGCCCTGAAAACCGGCGACAATGACAACCTTACCTTTATCCAGTTCCCGCACTATCCGCTTCGGGTCAACACCCAGTATACGAGCCCGGCTGTAAGTTGTATCCGTCCTTATCCCCGCCTGGGCTCCGTTGAGGCTGACAGCTTTATAACCAATCGCCTCAAGGGTCATCGCCAGCAGGGTGCTGGATACAATCTCGCCGGTGGAAAGCAGTATATCAAACTCGCGGGCGGGAGGCTGGTCGGTTAATTTGTAAGCCAGCTCAACAAGCTCATCGGTGGTATCGCCCATCGCCGAGACGACGACAACTACTTGGTTACCCTTATCTTTTGTCGCCGCTATCCGCCGGGCGACATTTTTTATCTTATCCGCATCCGCCACCGAAGAGCCGCCGTATTTCTGAACAATTAAGGGCATAGACCTATTTCCTCCCCACCAGCTTGCTCATAATATTATACCCATTCTGCACAAAAAGACCAGTCTTTTTTGCCTCTGCCTCGGTGAATCTTCCAGCGCCGTTGGTGGCAAAGCCCATCCCCCAGAGTATAAATGGCACCGGCTCGGCAACATGAGTTTTAATCTCTATCGGGGTGGGATGGTCCGGCATAACCAGCAGCCGCAGGTTGCCCGGCTCAAAGGCACGCAGCCGGCTGACGACATCTCTGTCTATCCGCTGGATAGCGTCTATCTTATCCTCAACCGAGCCGGCATGCCCGGCTTCATCCGGCGCCTCGATATGGATGATGGCTAGGTCTCTGTCTTTAAGCGACTCCAAAGCGCCAACAACCTGCCCCCGAAAATCGTTATCCAGCCCATCTGTTATGCCCGGTATTTCAAGTATTTTCATTCCCATCATCCGCCCCAGACCTCGCAGCAAATCAACACCTGAGGTGAGCGCCGCCGAAAGACCATAGACCTGCTTGAAGGCAGGCATATCCGGTATCCGCCCACTGCCCCAGAAGAGCCATATCATATTGGCTGGCATTTCACCCCTTGCCCGCCGTGCAGTATTAACCGGGTGCTTCTCAAGCACCCCCACCGAATCCTGCATCAACTGCCTCAGGAAGCGGCTGCCCTTACCACTGGGTAAGAATTCAGCAACCGTTTTACCAGGAATATCGTGGGGCGGAATGCAGACGGCTTCAAGGGTATCCTCATGCCCCTTCAACTTTAGCAGGTGGCGGTAGCCGACGCCAGTATAGAAAACGGCATCCTCCCCACCCAACCCTTCATTCAATGCTTCTGTAAGCTGCCCGGCCTCATCAGTGCCTATATGCCCGGCACAGTAGCTCTGCATCCTGCCGTCCCCAACTGTCACCAGGTTGCAACGAAAGACGACCTCGCCTTCTGTGATGGGGATGCCCATGCTGACCGCCTCAATGGCGGCTCTCCCCTTGTAGTAAATCTTCGGGTCGTAGCCCAGTAACGACATGCAGGCGCAGGCGCTGGATGGTTCCATCTCCTCGGGTATGGTGGCAGTTAAACCAACTGTTCCCCCCTTCGCCAGAGCATCCAGATTGGGTGTGTCAGCCAGCTCGAGGCAGGTCTTGCCGCCCCGTTCGGGCAATGGCCAACCGGCGGCACCATCTATTATAAGAACACAGTATTTCATAACCCCGCCTTGCTCAAGTTGTTAATTACAACTATAATAATAGTATCGGGGCGTAGCGCAGTTCGGTTAGCGCGCAGCGTTCGGGACGCTGAGGCCGGAGGTTCAAATCCTCTCGCCCCGACCATCTTATTCTACCCCCTTTGAACGATATCCTATAACCAGAAGCATTCTGGCTTGCAGTATTTCCTCAAAAAGCTCTTCCGTCCAGTATGTCATTTACCTATTCTTCGCCTCTTCCCACAGCTTGTTCTGCTCATCAAAGGTCAGGCCGGCAAAATCCAGCCCCCGCTCCCGGCACAGCTTTTCCATACAGGAGAACCGCCGATAAAACTTGAGGTTTGCCCCCCTCAACGATGCCTCCAGGTCTATCCCCCACCGCCGGGCGATATTCGCAAGGGTAAACAGCAGGCCGCCGAATTCCTCCTCCTGCCGTTCTTTTGTTTCTGCTTCCTTTAATTCGCCGGCTTCCTCATCCAGCTTGTCTATAACGCCTTCATCGTCCTCCCAGTCAAAACCGACCCGCGCCACTCTGCCCTGTATCTCCTGGCTATAAGCCAAAGACGGCATGGTCTTGGGGGCACCGTCCAGCATGGATGATTCTTCATGTCGTTCCTGTTTCTTGATAGCTTCCCAGTTGCACATTACCTCTTCGACATCTTTGGCATCGGTAGAGCCAAAGACATGGGGGTGGCGGCGAATCAGCTTTGTGGTTATGCCATTTATCACATCACCCATCTTAAAATCGCCGGCTTCATCGGAAAGCTGGGCATGGAAAACGATTTGCAACAGCAAGTCGCCCAGCTCCACCGACAGCCGCTGATTATCACCAGCGTCCAGTGCTTCCAGAACCTCATAGCATTCTTCAAGCAGACTATCCCGCAATGAAGCATGGGTCTGCTGCCTGTCCCAGGGGCAGCCACCAGGTCCACGCAGGCGGGCAATAATATCTACCAGGGCGGAAAACTGGCTCAGGTCTTGAGGTTGAAACAAAATACCCTCCTCAGACAAGCTTTACTTTAAAGAAATTATACAGGCTGCTTACGGGCAAGGCAATAAACAATGCTGATACTTTTGCTAAAGGGATTGGATGGAAAGACAAAAAGTTATCCAAAATCTATGAAAAACTTGTGCAGCTTATGCAAAATGGCTTAATCCGGTAGCACACTACCGATTAACTGCCGCTGCCCTCTTAAAAATTCACTGGCAGCTGTTTCCCGTTTACCTTCCAGCTGAACCGCCAGTATCCCCAGAACTCCACTGCCCGTTTTAATCCCAAAGCCGCCATGAGCCACAGCCACTACCTGTCCCTCGGTGGCATCGCTCCCTTCGATTACCGGCTTTGCCTCAATAATCTTGAGCCTCTTCCCCCGCCAGTTTGTATTGCAACCTGGCCAGGGGTAAAAAGCGCGTACCTGCCGCCAGATAAAATCAGCCGGTTGGTGCCAGTCAATCTCGCTGGATTCTTTGGTGATGATGCCGGAGTAGGTAGCCTTGGCTTCATCCTGGGGTTGAGGTTCAAACTGCCCCTTCTTCCAGCCCGGCAAAACATCCTGGAGCAGATGAGCCGCTATCAGGGATAGTTTTAAGGTAAGCGAAGCCGTGCTGTCCGCATCCGCTACGGGTATTTGAGCCCTGGTTAGCACCGGTCCGGTGTCCAATCCCTCGTCCATAAGCATAATACTGACGCCGGTGAACTCATCCCCGTCCAATATAGCCGAAGCTATCGGCGAAGCCCCGCGGTGTCTGGGCAGCAGGGAGGGGTGGATATTTACGCAGCCGAATACGGGAGTATCAAGAACCGCTTTCGGCAGTATCTGCCCATAGGCAGCCACCACGATAGCATCCGGTTTAAAGTCAGCCAATTCGGCAGCTACCTCCGCCTTTTTCAGGCTGGCAGGTTGTGCCACCGGCAGGTTTAACCCTGTGGCTGCTCTCTTTATCGGCGATTGAGCCGGCTGCCGCCCTCTACCCGCCGGTCTATCCGGTTGGGTATAGACCGCCACTACCTGGTAGCCATTAATCACAAGGTGCCGCAAAGCCGGAACGCCGAACTCCGGTGTGCCCATAAAAACAATCCTCACTTAAAGCCTCCCGTAGCCAGATTCTAACACTAAAAAGCCTGCCCAACAACCTGCCGCCGCAGTTTTAAAATCCGCCTCAGGTAAATGGATTTCTGCATAACCTGTGTTTTGCCGACTGGAGAATATTTTTAAAAGCAAAAAGTTCTTGCCTGCCTGTAAGCTCGATATTCGATAAAAAAAACAGCCTGAGAGAGCTTGCAAGTGTTTCGGGGATTTAAAATCGGCTACCAACCAGTGCCAGAAGCCTTGCCATTGCTGGTTATCCGTTGATACCATAAAAAGTATCTTATATCTATTCCCACACCGGAATAAGACAGGGTTTGCTACCAGCGCCCCGGGGTTCTTGGGGTTACAGAGAGCGCAGGTTAATAACAACAGAATATCTATGGTACAACCGTAATATAATCTCTACAACCGCCAAGATAGGAGTTAATCTCTACAGAATGAGGCCTGCGCAAGACATCTGGGAAGCCGCCCTGGGAGAACTGCAACTTCAGGTAAATAAGCCAAACTTTCAGACTTGGTTCAGTGGATCAAAGGGGTTAACCTGCCAAGGAGACCGGTTTGTTATTGGTGTATCGAATGCCTTTATAGCCGAATATCTTGAAAAAAACCAGCGCTCACTGATTGAAAAAACACTCATCGGTCTCATTGGCAAGAAGGTAAATGTTTCCTTCAGTGTAACTTCAACAACCCCGGACTCCCCGGGAAACTGCCCCGTCCATGCAGATGCCCCTCTTACAGAAGGCATGGACTTGAATGGTAAATACTCATTCGACTCGTTTATCGTCGGTGGTTGTAACCGCCTGGCTCATGCGGCGGCTCTGGGGGTAGCCCAGAACCCGGGCCAGGGCTATAATCCCCTGTTCATCTACGGTGGCCCCGGCCTCGGCAAAACACACCTTTTGCAGTCAATAGGCCATATGGCCAGGGCAAACAACGCACGTGTTCTCTATGTCAGCGGCGAGCATTTCACGAATGACTTTATAAACGCTATCAGGGAACAAAGAACGGACGAATTCCGAAACAAATACAGAAGCGTAGACGTGCTTTTAATCGACGATATTCAATTTATCAGCGGCAAGGAGCAAACAGAAGAGAGCTTTTTCAATACCTTTAACGAGCTACACAACTCAAACCGCCAGATCATCATCGCCAGCGATCGGCCGCCGAAGTCAATGCCGTTGCTTGAAGACCGCCTGCGTTCCCGTTTCGAGTGGGGATTGATTGTTGATATACAGCCGCCAGAACTAGAAACCCGCCTGGCTATCCTGCGGGCTAAAGCGGAGCAGGCCGGTGCCTCGGCACCTCCAGACGTTCTGGAATATATCGCCCAGCAGATAAAGCGTAACATAAGGGAGCTGGAAGGCGGCCTCAACCGCGTTATCGCCTATGCCCGGCTGCTACGGGCCGAAACGTCTACCGGGCTGGCTGCCAGAGCGCTCAAAGATATAGCCGGCCTGCCACCGGGGCCTATTAACACGGCACAACCGGCGTTAATTGATACTGTAGCCATTGATTTCAACCTGACTCCCGAAGACTTAATCGGACGGCGGAGGGATAAGGAAGTCGCCCAGGCCCGTCAGGTGGCGATGTATCTGCTTAAGAAACAGAGCAACTGCTCCCTTGCCGAAATCGGTTCAATACTGGGGGGTAGAAACCCGTCTACGGTTAGCCATGCCTGCGAAAAAATAACCGCCGATATTCAAGCCAGCCCCATCCTGAGGCGGAAAATACAGCGCATCCAGAAGAAGATAAACAAATAGTTAAAAGCAGGGTTTGTTTCTTAACACTACAACGCACCCGTTTTTGCATGTATTTTCTATAAAAGCCAAACATTTTTCAATAACCCCCTTAGCTTTTCGATAACTATAAAGATCAGCGTGCGTAATCAAACCACTTTTCTATTTATTTCTTATAACCCCATGCCTATAAGTCTGGATACAAGCACTAAAAACATATATTATGTATGGTTAATATAGTATTATTTAAAGACTGATGGATATTTTATTAGAATAGAATATTGTAGGAGGAGTTTTGTTTGATAAAGTAGCGGTAACGGTAATCGCTGGCAGTGGTGGAGATGGTCTGGTTAGCTTTCATAGGGAAAAATTCATTCCCCTTGGCGGCCCTAATGGCGGTGATGGCGGCGATGGCGGCGATGTGGTCATAAAGGCAGAAGATAACATTACCAGCCTGGTTAGTTTCCAATACAGGTCTGTTTATAAGGCAGGTAACGGCGGTAACGGCCGCGGGGAGAAACAACACGGTAAGAATGGGAGCGACCTGATTCTAAATGTACCGGTGGGGGTAACGGTGTCCAGTAAAACTCAGCTTGGTGATGAGGTTGAAATATACGACCTAACAGAGCCCGGGCAGCAGGCAGTTGTAGCAATGGGCGGAAGAGGTGGTCAAGGTAATACGCACTTCACCTCATCAACTAACCAGGCGCCTCAGATTGCCCAGAAGGGTGAAGAAGGTGAGAAAAAAGAACTGATCTTAGAACTAAAACTCATCGCCGATGTGGGTATTATCGGTTATCCCAATGCCGGTAAGTCCTCTCTGTTGGCATCGGCATCGGCGGCAAAACCAAAAATAGCAAGCTATCCCTTTACCACTTTGGAGCCGGTTCTGGGTTTCGTTGAGGTCGGTCATAGGGGCTTTGTTATAGCTGAAATCCCCGGTTTGATTACCGGTGCCCATCTGGGTCGCGGGCTGGGGCATGATTTTCTGCGCCATGTCCTGCGAACGCAGGTTCTTATCCACCTTGTGGATGGCGGCTCAATGTCCCCGGTAGAGGATATGGTAAGGGTAAACGCAGAAATTGAGCTGTTTGATTCAGCTCTTGCTCGGAAACCGCAACTGGTAGCCATTAATAAAATTGATTTACCCGACGTTAGAGACCGGGTGGCGGAATTGAAAGAAGCCTTTGGCGGAATCGGTATCAAACCTCTTTTTGTATCGGCAATCACCGGTGAGGGAACCCCGGAGCTTATGGGGAAAACCCTTGAAGTGCTGGAGGGAGTTACAGCGCAGCGAGTGGTAGAAAACGAAGCTCCGGTTAAGGTTTTTCGTCCCAAGCCGAAGAGTGATACTATAAAAGCATATAAGGAAGGGGATACCTTTTTTGTGCGGGCTCCTGGGCTGGAGCGTATTATAGCCGGTACGAATTTGGCCGATCCCGAGACACGCCGCCAACTCAACCGCCAGCTCAGCCGGTCGGCGGTTAAAAAGGCGCTGGAGAAAGCCGGTGTTAAACCGGGGGATAAGGTGCGTTGCGGCACTCTGGAATGGAGGTGGTAGCAGATGAAAACGGGCATTCTGGGCGGGACGTTTGACCCTGCCCATATAGGGCACATAGCGGTGGCAGGTGCTGTTAAAGATGAGCTGGGCTTGGCCGAGGTCGTCTTTATACCGGCCGGCAAACCATGGTTTAAGGCTGATGCCCTCGTTCTTTCGGCTGAACACCGTCTTAATATGGTGCGGCTGGCTATCGCCGGCGAACCCTGCTTTAGGGTTTCTGCTATGGAAATAGAGCGTGCCGGGCTTACCTATAGCGTTGATACGGTTGCAGAGCTGAAGAAGGAAATGAAAGATGACGATGAGCTATTTTTTATTATCGGCTGGGAAAATCTGATAGAGCTTCCGCGCTGGCACCAGCCGCAACGCCTGGTTTCATTATGCCGCCTTGTGGCTGTTCCCAGGGTCGGTTTTCCGGTTCCCGACCTTGCTTCAATAGAGGCGTCTATACCCGGTATATCAAAAAGGGTGATAATACTGGACGAACCGCAGGTTGATATTAGCTCCTCGGTAATACGGCAGAGAGTGCGACAGGGGCTTTCCATCAGCCACCTTGTCCCCGAAGCGGTGGAGAAATACATAAAAGAACATGGATTGTACAGGGGATAAGAGAAGATTAAATATCCAGGTTCTTGACGCTCTTGGCGTGTGCCTGGATGAATGTTTTGCGGGGCAGGACTTCGCCGCCCATCAGCATACTGAATATGGTGTCCGCTTTTGCTGTGTCCTCGACGCTTACCGATAGCAGTGTGCGGGTGGCGGGGTTCATGGTCGTATCCCATAACTGCTCGGCGCTCATCTCTCCCAGGCCCTTATAGCGCTGGACTTCTATCTTCTTACCGGACCCCTTTAGTTCGCTCAACAGCTCTTCCTTTTCTGTGTCCGAATACACCCACTGTTTGGCCTTGCCTGACTTTATGCTGTACAGGGGTGGCTGGGCAATGAAAAGGTGGCCGCTGTTAATAAGCTCTGGCATGTGGCGGAAGAAAAAGGTGAGCAGCAGGGTGCGGATATGGGAGCCATCGACATCCGCATCGGTCATCAGGATAACGCGGTGGTAGCGTAGCCTGGAAAGGTCCAGGGCGTCGTCTATACCGGCTCCCAGGGCGGTGATAATAAAGCGTATTTCTTCATGAGCGAGCATCTTATCCGGTGACGCCTTCTCCACGTTCAGTATCTTACCTCTGAGGGGCAGGATTGCCTGGAAACGGCGGTTGCGTCCCTCCTTTGCCGAACCTCCTGCCGAAGGTCCCTCTACAAGATATAACTCACAGTGGGAAGGGTCCTTCTCCGAGCAATCTGCCAGTTTGCCGGGTAGTGTTCCGGTATCAAGGCTGCTCTTGCGTATGACAAGGTCGCGGGCTTTGCGGGCGGCTTCTCTGGCTTTTGCCGAGGTGAGGCACTTCTCGATAATCCTCTTTGCTTCGTCCGGGTGTTCTTCGAGGTATAGCGACAGGTTCTCTACGACAACGCTTTCTACAATGCTCTTTATTTCTATATTGCCCAGCTTGGATTTTGTCTGCCCTTCAAACTGTGGTTCGGAAAGCTTGACGCTGATAATGGCGGTAAGCCCTTCCCTGGCGTCATCACCTACTAGGTTGGACTCGCCTTCCTTTAGCAGCTTGCTCTTGTGTGCGTAGTCATTAAGCACCCTTGTCAACGCCGAGCGGAAGCCGGTGAGGTGGGTGCCGCCGTCGATTGTATTAACGCAGTTAGCAAAACAGAGGGTGTTGTCGGTGAAGCCGTCATTATACTGGATTGCGGCTTCAACGATGGTGTGGTTTATCTGCTTCGAGATATATATCGGCTGGCGATGGCGTACCGTCCGGTTGCGGTTGAGGCGGCGGACAAAGCCCGTGATTCCACCCTCGAAATAAAAGGTTTTTTCATCATCCCTTCGCTTATCAATAAGGCGGATTTCGAGCTCTTTATTCAGGTAAGCCATCTCCCTCAAGCGCTCACTCAGGGTATTGAAATTGTAATCTATTTTGTCGAATATTTCGGTGTCGGCCAGGAAGGTCGTTGTTGTGCCGATGTCGTTGGCTTCACCAACTTCGTGCACCGGTCCCTGGGGTATGCCCTTCTTATATTCCTGGCGGTACTTCGTGCCGTCGCGGCGGACGATGATCTCGAGGTGTTCGGAAAGGGCATTGACCACCGAGGCGCCTACGCCATGCAGACCGCCCGATACCTGGTAGGTTTTACCGCCGAACTTCGCCCCGGCATGGAGTACCGTCATCACCGTCTCCAAGGCTGAAATCTTTGTCGTCGGGTGGATATCTACCGGGATACCCCTGCCGTTATCCGCGATGGTAACGGTATCGTCTTCCTGGAGGGTAACCGTTATACTGGTGCAGCAGCCGGCCATGGCTTCGTCAATGCTGTTGTAGGCAATCTCATAGACAAGGTGGTGCAGCCCCCGCTGGTCGGTTGAGCCTATATACATCCCCGGGCGGCGGCGGACGGCCTCCCGTCCACCCAGCACCTGTATATCGGCTGCCGAATATTCGTTTTTTACATTCTTTTTATCTGGCGTTGCCTCTTCTTTTGTCAAATTTAATCACCTGAATAGAATAGCTCGGAAAGGATAGAACCTAGAGAAACAATGAAACCAGGGCAGGTACTGGGGCTAATAAAAGGGGTGGCGAACTTTCTGCCAGCCCCTGTCTTTTTGCTAAGGTCCATTTATTAAATTATAGCATATTTCATGCGTCGGGTAAAGAAATTAAGGCTGGCACTGCAGTTTATCCTGTAATTCCGCAAGCGCCACCGTCTCCTGCTCAGCGGTGGTCATATTGCGCAGTATTACCGTGCCCGTTTCAATTTCCTCCTCGCCGATTATGATTACGTAGCGGGCGCTGAAGTTGTTTGCCTGTCTCAGCTGAGCTTTAAGGCTCTTCGAGCTTGAAGCCTGCAACACCCCGATACCGGCTCCTCTCAAGCCGGATGCCAGCTTTATGGCTTCGCTCTTAACCTTGTCGCCGGCCTGTGCGATGAAGACCTCCGGCTGGGGAATGGGCGGTATAGCAACCTTTTGTTTTTTCAGGTTGAGGATGATGCGCTCGATGCCGGTGGCGAAACCGATTGCCGGTGTAGGTTTACCGCCGAGCTCCTCTATAAGGTCGTCATAGCGGCCGCCACCACCGATGGTGCTCTGGGCGCCCCCCGTCTGCGGCTGAATTTCAAACACCGTCCTTGTATAATAGTCCAGCCCTCTAACAAGGCAGTGGTTCACCGAAAATGGTAGACCAAGCCGCTTTAAGTATTTCTTTAACAGTTTAAAGTGCTCTTCGCACTCCAGGCAGAGGCAATCGGCGCTTCTCGGGGCGGAAGCGGTAAATTGCTGGCACAGGGGTTTTTTACAGTCGAGCAGCCTCAGCGTATTTTTCTCCAGCCTGATTTTGCAGTCCGGGCACAGCTCATCACGGTGTTTTGAGTAATATTGCCGCAGGCCGGCAAGGTAATCCGGGCGGCACTTGCGGCAGCCGATGCTATTAAGCAGTAGTTTCAGGCGCCTGAGCCCCATTGATTCAAAGAAACGCCATGCCATATCAATGACTTCGGCGTCGAGGGTGGGGTCGCTATCGCCGATAGCCTCGTAGCCGAACTGGTGGTGCTGCCGGTACCTGCCGGCTTGAGGCCTTTCATAGCGGAAAATAGAGGCAGAATAGTAAAGCTTTACCGGCTGCGGCTGGTTGTGCATGCCATGTTCTATATAAGCGCGGCAGACGGGTGCTGTCCCCTCAGGCCGCAGCGTTATAAAATTGCCGCCCTTATCCTCGAAGGAATACATTTCCCTTTCGACGATATCGGTTTTCTCACCTATGCTGCGGGAGAAGAGATTCGTGCTCTCGAAGACGGGGGTATCTATGCGCCCATACCCATATAACTGGCAGGCTTGAGCCGCTTTTTGTTCTATATAGTGCCGGTAGGCCTGCTCTGCAGGTAGTATATCCAACGTTCCACGTGGTGCCTGATACACGTCAGCTCCTGTTTTTAAGCTAGAATACCCCATTATAGCTCTATTTGTAAAGGTAGCGCCGCTTTGCCAAGCTATCAGTATTGCATTATACTAAAAATATAATTCTGGTTGTTGGTGATAAATGACGCCTGTTAGCTTATTGCTGGAAAAGGCTGGACAGTATCTCCCCCCGGAGAAACTGGTTCTGGTTGAAGAGGCTTACCATTTTGCCCTCAAAGCGCATGAAGGGCAGGTGCGTAAATCGGGCGGGCCCTACCTTGAACACCCGCTTCAGGTTGCCCTGACTCTGGCGGAGCTTCAGCTTGATTCCAGTTCCCTGGCGGCCGCCTTGCTGCACGATGTTACCGAGGATTGCAGCATCCCCATATCGCAGATTGAGGAGAAGTTTGGGCCTGAGGTCGCCAAGCTTGTTGATGGCACTACCAAACTGGGGCGGTTGTCTTTGCAGGTTCCATCGGGGACGGTAAAGCGGGGTGGTATGGCTGCCAGACAGCAGGCGGAGAGCCTCAGAAAAATGCTGGTGGCGATGGCTGAAGACCTGCGCGTTGTCTTTATAAAGCTGGCTGACAGGCTGCACAACATGCATACTTTAGATGCGCTATCTGCGGAGCGCCGACGCAGTATTTCCCAGGAAACGCTGGAGATATATGCCCCGCTAGCCCATCGTCTGGGGATATGGGAACTCAAATGGCAGCTTGAAGACCTGGCATTTCGTTATCTTGAGCCGAGAAAGTACAACCGATTGGTGGACCTGGTGGCTACCCGGCGTACTGAACGGGAGGATTTCATAGCCAAGGTGATAGATATCCTGAAAAGGGAATTTGATAAGGCAAAGCTGAAAGCCGAGATATCAGGCAGGCCCAAACATCTATATAGCATCCACCAGAAGATGGAAAAATATGCGGCGCAGGGCAAACATTTCGATGATATATATGACCTCCTCGCTCTGCGGGTACTGGTTGACACGATACCAGATTGCTATAATGCGGTCGGTATTATTCACAGCCTGTGGCATCCGCTGCCCGGCACTTTTGATGATTATATCGGCAATCCCAAGCAGAATGGCTACCAGGCATTGCATACCGTGGTTATGTGCCTGGGAGTAACCCCCCTGGAGGCCCAGATTCGCACCCGGGATATGCACCATATCGCCGAATACGGTGTAGCCGCTCACTGGCGCTATAAAGAGGGTGGGAAAGAGGATATACACTTTGAAGAGAGGGTAGGCTGGTTGCGGCAATTGATTGACTGGCACCGGGAACTCAGTGGTGCCGAGGAGTTTCTGGAATCGGTCAAGACCGATATATTTATTGACCAGGTCTTCGTATTCAGCCCCAAGGGTGAAATAAAGGATTTACCGAAAGGCTCAACCCCTCTTGATTTTGCCTACCGCATACATACCGAGTTGGGGCATCGCTGTATCGGTGCCAAGGTGAATGGCAGGATGGTGCCCCTTGATTATCAATTGCATAACGGAGACGTCGTCGAGATCCTGGCCACAAAGCGGGATAAGGGTCCTACACGGGATTGGCTGAGCCCCCATCTGGGTTATGTTAAAACCTCTCAAGCCAAAGAGAAGATACGGCAGTGGTTTAAGAAGCAGGAACGGGCCGATAATATTGAGCACGGGCGGGAACTGCTGGAAAAAGAGTTAAAACAGCTGGGCCTGAAGTTCAGTAACCGGGAGAAGCTGGCAGAATTATTCAAATACACAAGTGTTGATGATTTCCTGGCGGCTATCGGTTACGGCGGCATCAGCGTTCACCATATTGCCCTGAAGCTGGCGGCACAGCAGGAGCAGCCGAGGCCGGTTATTGATATTGCGCCGCCAAAACCGCCGACATCAACCGTTCAGGTACTGGGCGTTGGTGATTTGCTGACAAATCTGGCCGGCTGCTGTCGCCCTGTTCCCGGCGATGATATCGTTGGTTATATTACGCGTAGCCGGGGGATAACGGTCCACCGCCTGGATTGTTATAATGTTGTGAATGAAGAAGAGAAAGAGAGGTTGATAAAGGTGGAGTGGGGGCAGCCGGATGCACAGTATCCTGTCAGCGTTCAGATAGAAGCCCTGGATAGGGTCGGGCTGGTGCGTGATATATCTACCGTTGTCGCCGAAGAGAAGGTGAATATTACCGGTATGAATGCTATAGAGCGTGATGACCGCACCACTACCTTGTATCTTACCCTGGAAACGAAGGGGCTGACTCAGTTGAGCCGGCTGCTAACCAGGATTTGCGGGGTCCGGGGTGTAAGCAGCGTGTTTCGGGTGGGGGATGAGGCTACCGTAAAACAGAAGCCGTCACCATAGTTTAGACATCGTGGCATAGAAACCGCTTAACAACCCATCCCTTTGTAAATTAGAAATACTTGCTGTATAATACGTATCATAACAAGGAGGTATCTACTTGCCCAATACAAAATCGGCTAAAAAGCAGGTTCGGGTAAACCGCAGGAAGCAGTTATGTAATAAACCTGTTCGTAGCCAGAGCAAAACGCTTGTGAAAAAAGCGGAGGAACTCATCTTCTCCGGTAAGGTTAAAGAGGCTGAAGGCGGGGTAACAGCCGCCATTCGTTCTCTGGATAGAGCGGCCGTGAAGGGGGTTATCCATCCCAATAACGCAGCCCGGCGTAAATCGCGGTTGGTGAAAAAATTGAATCAGGCTAAGGCTGAGCCAGCAGTCGAATAATCACCTTTCGGCAAATAGAATATCTTTTCAATTAAGGCTGCCAGTTTACTGGCAGCTAATTTTTTGTTTCCCCACAGGTATTGACAAAGGGAGAGCCCTGTTATAAAATAATAGAACGGATGTTCTTTAAAGGTTGGCTCTATGAAGGTAAAACAGCAGGAGCTATCAGCCAAACAGCAGAAGATTGTTGATTATATTCGCTATTTCTGGCTGGATAAAGGTTATCCGCCCAGCATCAGGGATATAGTCGCCGGTTGTGGTTTAAGCTCAACCTCCGTTGCAGACTACAATCTGAAGATACTGGATAGGAAGGGCTATATCCACCGCCACCGCGAGGTATCGCGCGGTATTGAGTTGCCGGTGCGTTCTGCTGCCAGAAATAAGCTTTATATACCTATCATCGGCCAGATAGCCGCCGGTGAGTCGATACCGGTGCCGGATAATGATGCCTGGGATAATACCGCCTCTGCCGATACAATCGAGGTTACCCGGGATTTAGTCCGTGGCAGGGAAGGCGTTTATGCCTTAAAGGTTGAAGGCTCATCAATGATGGATGCCCTGATTAATGACGGCGATATCGTGCTTATGCAGAATGTAAACACCGTGGAAAATGGAGAAATGGTGGCGGTATGGCTTAAAGCGGAAAGGGAGGCGACATTAAAGAGATTTTATGCCGAATCCGGTAAAATTCGCCTCCAGCCGGCAAACAGCCAGATGAAACCCATCTTCGTTGAGCCCGGTAACGCCGAGATTCAGGGCAGGGTGATAGCCGTTATAAGGCAACTGGCATAGTATTTAGTTTGCTTTTATTTAACAGTAAGTATAGACTTCTAGCACAGGTGGTGCTGGTATTAAATAACCACGTTGTTTTATACTTAAAGTTGAACCATGATACTATCTCAATTTCAGTCGGTAGGTTGTGAACTATCCAACCGGGGTTTGGTCTCATCGCATAGTGGCAATCTGAGCATCAGGTTGGGGGAGAATGTTATCATAACCCGCCGTGGCAGCCAGCTTGGTTGCCTTGAGGAAAATGATTTAATCGAGACCGGGGTAAGCAAGAATACCCGGGCTACGCCCTTGGCTTCAATTGAGTTACCCGTCCATCGTGCCATATATCAGCACACGGCGGCGCAGGCTATAGTACATGCCCATCCACCCCATGCTATTGCCCTGTCATTAACCGAAGACGAGATTATACTTACCAATGAGTGGCTGCCGGTGATAGGCAAGGTTCCGGTTCTCGGCTGGAATATGGAAAAAAGGCCCGGTTATCTGGCTGATATTATCGCCGAGGCGCTTAATGAGCACCATATCGTTATGGTACACGGCCATGGCAGCTTTGCCATCGGGCAGTTACTTGATGAAGCTTACAGCCTTACCTCAGCGCTGGAAGCAGGCTGCCAGGTCAACTGCCTGTTTAAATCTTTACAGACAGACTCCTCCAGAAAAGCTAGCCCTTAACCTAGCTCTTATCCCTCCGCCAGCGGTCAACGCCTAGAGCCGCCGCCCCCGATTTCCTTAAGGCAGCAATTGCCGTTGGCAGGAACTTAACCATTATTATCAGCAATAGCACCACGGAGATTATGGTGGCATAGCCCGAATGCGTGGCGAACCAGACAAGGATGGGTAGCGCTGCCAGGCCCAGGAACATGGACATCGCCACGTTTCGGGTGATTAACAGCGGTATAATGATTATGCCAAAGAAGATACCAAGCTGGAGCGAATAACCATATACGGGCAGCAATACAAGCAGGGCGCCCATTGTAGTCCCCATCCCCTTACCGCCGCTGAACTTCAACCAGACCATCCAGTTATGGCCGATGACCGAAGCCAACCCGGCAAGCAGAACATAGGCGTCGGGCACGTTAAGTCCCCATTTGGCGATAGCCACAGCCGCCGCCCCTTTACCGAAGTCAACCACACCTACCGCCAGTGCCGGCCAGAGCCCTACCTCCCGGAAGACGTTCAAACCACCGACATTACCGCCACCTATGCGGCGTATATCCTGACCCTTAACCAAGCGGGTGATAATAAAAGCCGCCGGAATAGAGCCCAGAAGATAACCGATTATGATAGCTAGAGCTTCATTCATTTGGACCTCCGGATGATAAAAACTTACTTCTTATAGGCAGGGGTACACCAGTCGAGATATTTCTTGTTGTTACCCTTTATTACTTCAAAGTAGAGTTTTTGCAGCCTGCCGGCAATCTCGCCGACTTTGCCGTTCCCAATCCTACGGTTATCTATTTCCGCTATGGGGGTTATGTGGGCGGCAGTACCGGTCAGAAAGCACTCGTCGGCGGTGTATAGCTCTTCAGGCTCAATCGGCCTTTCTATTGTTTCTATGCCCAGCTCATCTTTAGCCAGCTTTATAGCTGTATCCCGGGTGATGCCGACAAGTATGTTGTCATTGACCGGTGGCGTAATAAGCCCGCCGTCTTTAAACAGAAAGATGTTCTCACCGCTGCCCTCGGAGACATGACCTTCGGGAGATAGCATAATCCCCTCATCGAAGCCCTTGTCCATAGCCTCCGTCTTTGTAAAGGCGTTGTTGACATAGAGTCCTGTAATTTTAGCACGGGGCGGGATTACATTATCCGCTGGACGCCGCCATGATGATATACTGCAGCGACAGGCTTCCATATCCAGGTACCGCCCCCAGGGGATAGCGAATACCAAGAAATCATTATCAAGGTCGTGGAGACGCACTCCCAGCGCCTCAGAGCTTTTATAGACCAAGGGGCGTATGTATATATCCTCCCTGAAGCCGCATTTCCGAACCAGTTCTACTGTTATCCGGCACAGCTCATCCACGGAGTAGGGCAGGTTCATCCTCAGCAGGCGGCTGCCGTCTTCCAGCCGCTGATAGTGTTCTTTGAGGCGAAAGATATAAATCTGCTCCTGCTCACTGTTCCAGTTACCCCTTATGCCTTCAAAAACTGCTGTGCCATAGTGCAGGGCATGGGTCATGATACCTATCTTGGCTTCGGCAAGAGGAACGAACTGGTTATGAAAATAGGCATACGATGGCATCTTGTACCCCCCTTTTTGAAAGGATTATAGCCCCAATTAGATTGTAAGGCAAATCAGTATGCTAATGGTTGCCCCTTTGGTTAGAGCTTGCCCCCGCAGTTGGCGCAGAATTTGCCCCCGGCTGGGTTGGGGTGTGAGCAGGCTTTGCAGATTATGCCATCACCTTTCTGGTTTTCCCCGAAGTATAGCTTGACATGGGGCCAGGGAATCTCGATTCCTTCATCGTCAAAGGCTTTTTTAAGTCTCTTTCTCAGCTCGCCGGTTACTTCCCACTGCATCATCGGGCGAACATCGCCTAAAATCCTTATATCAATGCCTGAATCACCGAATTTCTGCACTCTTAGTACCTGGGGTGGGGTTTTAATCAGGGTTTTAAAATATTCATCAGCAGCCAGCTCCTTACCCACACGGTTTATTACGGCAAAGACATGGTCCATATCCTCGCCGTAACCCACGGAAATGTCCAGATTGACCCGTGACCAGTCCCGTGTATAGTTGGAAGCGGTGGTAATTGTACCGTTGGGTACGGTGTGAACAATACCGTTCAGGTCACGCAGTACAGTTCGCCTGAGGTTGACCTCCTCCACCTTCCCGGAGATGCCAGCGATTTTTACCACATCGCCGGTGTTATATTGGTCTTCCAGTGATATAAACAGCCCGCTGAGGAAATCTTTTATAATGCTCTGGGCACCAAAGCCGACAGCAACACCGACGATGCCGGCACTGGCCAGAAGCGGGGCAATATTTATCCCGAGTTCAGCCAGCACCATGAACAGAACAACTACCCCGACGAGCAAGCCGAGCGTCCAGGTAAACAAATCGCCTAGTGTTTTTGCCCTTTTATCAAACCAGGACTTGGAATGGCGGCCCTTACCCCTGGCTTTCACAAACCTTGTCACCAGCTTTGGTACAAACATTTTTATCAGCCGGTAAAACAGGTAAGAGATTATCAGATAGGCAAGGATGATAATGCCATGTGTCAGCAGCCATTTCTGTATGTCTTCCGGGGTTATGATAGAAAGAACACCCTCGCGGGAAATAATGATTGCTGTTACCGCCGTTGCTATAGCCGCCAGCAGGACACCCATAGCATACAGGTAAATCCGGTTTATTACTCTGTTGCTTCTGGTATCTCTTTGTTCCGTCTTTAGCTTGGCGATTCTATCCCTGAACCTGTTTCTGAAGAAGATGAGCAAAGTCAGCCCGATGGCAGATACGCTTAAAAGCCATATACTGTTTTGCGTAAACCACTCCCACATCTTTAGCCTCCTTAAGCTCGATTATCGGGATTATACCATAAATTAATTTTTACAAAGTATACTGTTCACCATAGTATTTATATATTTCTGGGAGTATATTATAATATAGTTGTGGAAGGAGGCAGCGGGATGAGAATAATTGCTGGTAGTCTTGCCATATTATTGTTTGGTCTGTTACTAACTATTACCGGTTGCACGCCGGTCGAAACAGGACCCGGCACCATTAACGTAGTAGTAACCAGTGATATAGTTGAAGAAGGTGCATCTGATTCCGAGACCGAAATTGAGATATCAAGTATAGAAGCAACGGTATCCGAGATAAAGGTTTACAAGGGAGGGGTGGTTCAGGAAGATGGGGGCGAACAGGGAGAGTGGGTAAACCTATATGTAGCCACGGAGCCCCTTCATCTTCTTCAAGATTCCAGTCAGGAGCAGTTTCTGGCTTTTGCGGATGTGGCAGCCACCAGCTATGACCGGATAATTATGGTTATAGACAAGCTGGATGTTACCCTAATCGATGGCTCTAAGATGCATATAATTCCTAATGGGCCGTTTGATTTTGTGGCATCATTTGTGGTTTTTTCGGCAAAAACTACAACCGTGATATTCAAATTCAATATTGATAAGTCGGTTACTATTACCGATGAAAACCAGACGACAATCAAGCCCCTTTCCGGCATAACACTGAATGTAAGATACGAGGAGATGGATTAGCTCAGGCTATCTGCTCAAACACTCGGCGTGTGCAGGGTGTAACCGCCATCGCTTTCAATATGCGTAATGCGGCGTGTCATTATTCCCCTCTGGAAACGCATAATGGGGGCATTAGCTCTTCATGTTGACAAACTGCAGAGGAATGCTGTAATCCTGCTCCTTAAGCAGCCGCATGATTTCCTGGAGGTCATCGATCTTCTTGCCAGTGATCCTGACCTGGTCGTTTTGAATAGCTGGTTGGACCTTGATTTTAAGACCCTTGATGAGTTTTACGATTTTCTGGCCGGTCTCTTTGGGGATACCCTCCTTGATAAGGATATCCATCTTTGCTGTGCCGTGGGAGGTGGGTTCGATCTCCTTGAAGTCCAGACACTTGGGATCCAATTTAAGCCGAGTGCATTTACCGATAAGCATCTCTGTAACTGTTTTAACCTTCCAATCGTCTCCAGTAACAATATGAATACACTTAGTTTTTCGGTCGAAAGTGATCTCAGACTTCACGTTTTTAAAATCAAATCGCGTGGAGATTTCACGCTTCACGTTGTTGATTGCATTGTCCAGTACCTGCAGGTCCACCTTACTCACCACATCTACTGATGGCATTTATGCCTCCTTTATTGCAACCTACCTTAACTATGGCAACGATTTAAGCAGTGGTATCATTGTTGGCATGGTTCAATCGGTATATACTGCGGCGTGCCATTATTCCCCTCTGGAAACGAAGGCTTTAACCCTGCGCTCGAAAACACTTCTCTCTAGCAACACCCGGCGCTGGCACTGGAGGCACTTTATGCCGATGTCGGCGCCGAGCCTTGTTACCTGCCACTCGTAGCCGCCGCAGGGGTGCTTCTTCTTCAGGCGGACGATATCACCCAGCCTTATCTCCATTACCATGATTTACTTTCCTCTATCAGGCAGGATTACTGCAGCTTTTTGCGATAATCATTAATCCGATCACGCAGTTCGGCAGCTGCTTTGCGGGCAGCTTGGGCGAAATCATTATCCGATGAGGCAAATATAATCTGCCGCGATGAGTTAATGATAGCCTTTTCGCCATTAACATCAACCCCGTAGAGGACGGCTTTCTCCAGGTCTCCCCCCTGGGCGCCGATGCCGGGTATTAACAGGGGCATATCGGGGTGGCTTTCTCTGATAGTTTTTAATTCCTGCGGATAGGTAGCACCGATAACCAGCCCTATGTTGCCGTACTTGTCCCACTGGCTGGCTTTAGAGGCTACCAGTTCAAACAAGGTAGAACTTTGCTCTCCCGTTTGGTAATTAAGGCTCTGGAAATCAGCCGAGCCGGGATTGGACGTGCGGCAAAGGATGAACACCCCTTTATTCTTATACTGGATAAAAGGCTCTATGGAATCAAAGCCGAGGTAGGGATTTACGGTGGCGGCATCAAAGTTCAGGTTAGAGAAGATGGCTTCGGCGTAAGCCTTTGCCGTATTGCCTACATCGCCGCGTTTGGCATCACCAATTGTCGGTATGTAATCGGGAATATAATCCGCGGTGCGCTTTAAAATGTCAAAACCCTCGGCGCCGAGCACCTCGTAGAAAGCAAAATTAAGCTTATAGGCGCAGACCAGGTCGGCAGTGTTATCGATAATGGCTTTATTAAACTCAAAAACGCCCACCCCATCCGGCATCAGTTTCGGATCAGGATCAAGCCCGATACATACAAGGCTATCGTTATTTCTGGTGGCGGTCAGAAGCTTTTCAATAAAATTCATTTTCCCTATGGTTGATATTATCAGCCCTCTGGCTGAGCGTCAAGTTAAATACTTTTAATCTCCGGTTTAATAGTGGGATTTAATTGGTAGTGATATAATTAGCCTGATTTCCCGTTTATAAAATTATGGAGAGACGATGTTAGATTCCCTCTATCAACAAGCGCTGGATTATCTTTATAGCTTCATAGACTACGAGACCATGCGCCAGCCCCGCACTGCTGCGCACTTTGACCTGCGGCGCATGGATGAGCTACTGGCGCGGCTGGATAATCCCCATTTAAAAGCCAGAACGGTTCATATCGCCGGCACAAAGGGCAAGGGCAGTACCGCCGCAATGGTAGCTTCGGCGCTGACCTCTGCCGGCTATAAAACTGGCCTTTATACCTCGCCCCACCTAACCGATCTGAGAGAGAGATTCCGGGTTGATGGTGAATTAATTTCAAAAGTGTCAATCATTGAGCTTGTGGACAGACTCAGGCCAGAGGTTGAGGTTGTCAATCAGGAAGCAAAGTATGGCGAGCTTACCACCTTTGAACTCCTGACGGCGCTTGGATTTCTCTACTTCGCACGGAAGGAGGTTGATTTTCAGGTCGTTGAAGCCGGGCTGGGGGGGCGGCTGGATGCTACAAACGTTGTGCGGTCGGAGGTTTGTGTTATTACCGCCATCGGGCTTGACCACACGGATGTACTGGGTGGTTCCCTGCCCCAGATAGCCGGCGAAAAGGCAGGCATTATAAAGACTGGTTCGGTGGTAATCAGCTCGCCGCAGCCTGATGAAGTGGTAAATGTAATAGAAGAGAAATGCCTTGAAAATAATGTCAGGCTTTTGGTCAGGGCAGGTAAGGATGTTACCTGGCGCAGGCTTGGCTTTGAGGCTGACAGACAGTTGCTTGAGGTTGACGGTAGACTGGCTAAATACCGCATAGCCCTGCCCTTGCTGGGTAGTTATCAGCAGGAGAATGCGGCGGTAGCGGTGGCTGCCCTGGAGGTTCTGGCTGAAAATGGCTTTAATATTAAACATAATGACATTATCACCGGCCTTGAGCGGGTGAGCTGGCCGGGGCGTTTTCAGGTTATGGGACAAAAACCGCTTATAGTGGTTGATGGCGCCCATAATCCGGCTTCAATCTGCCAGTTTAAGTTATCTCTGGCTGGTTACATAAAAAGCCGCATCAGTTTTGAGAAGGGCAGCAAGCCATTTGGCAGGGCAATTCTGGTTATCGGGGCGTCTGCGGATAAAGATATTGCCGGCATTGTTTCGGAGTTGTTTCTTCTCTTTAATGAAGTGATAGTTACCCGTTCCCGCCACCCGCGGTCGATGAAGACAGACACTATCGTGGCTGAGTTCAGAAAATACGGGCTTGAACCCCTTGCCGCAGAATCGGTGCCAGAAGCGGTATCGCTTGCTGTTTCAAAGGCTGGCGAGGGGGATTTAATCTGTATTACCGGCTCCCTGTTCGTTGTCGGCGAGGCAATTGAATATCTGGACAGGCATAAAGTAGATAGAAAAAGCTAGAATCAGTCGCCGTTGTCGAATTTGGTGGTCAGGGCTTCTTCCGGCAGCATTTTACCCAGTACCTTTTCCATTGTCATGCTATGGCTGCACAGCCCCCAGTGGGAGAAGAAGTCGCAGGTGCAGTTCCATTTGCCATCCTTGTATCCGGTAACGTGGCTATCGTTATCGCCACGGATGCTGGCTGAAAACTCGGTTAAGGTAATGCGTTCTGTTTCCTGAGCATAGCGTTTTGCTTTTTCAATCTTACCGATCAGACTTGACTGCATAGCTCTACCTCCTTAAATATATAAGGCATCGGTTAAAAACAAGCCGATGCCCTCCGCTTTCGTATCATCAATTAAAATCATACTACTTGCTCATTAATTCCACCGATAATTCTACCCCCTTTTTTCAGGGAAGTCCAGTAAAATATTCGCCTGTCAGGCAGGGTTCTTGTAAAATTTTTTTTATTATTTTAACGGTTAATTTGCCTGGGCTGTGCCGTTGCATTAGAATGCTGCCTGGAAGTTATTAGAAGGAAAAATATATGAAAACATTACTTCAACGGGTGACCGTTGCCCGGGTAAGTGTTGACGGTGAAGAGGTGGGCAGGATAGATCGGGGGCTTGTTGTTTTTATCGGCGTGGCTGCCGGTGATACCGGAAAAGATATTGACTATCTTGTGCAAAAAATTGCAAATCTGCGCATTTTCTCCGATGATGCCGGCAGGTTTAACTTTTCGGCTCTTGATATCGGTGGTGAGCTATTATTGGTGAGCCAGTTTACCCTGCTGGCCGATACCAGAAAGGGGAGAAGGCCCAGCTTTACCGATGCGGCGCCACCGGATAAAGCAGAGGAATTGTTTGATGAGTTTGTTAAAAAGGCTTGTGCTACCGGTTTAAAGGTGGCAACCGGGCGCTTTCAGCAGTATATGCAGGTGGAAATCCATAATGATGGCCCGGTAACGATAATGCTTGATAGCCGGGATAAATTTTAGAAAAACATCGCAGATGCAAGAGGTTGCAAAAGCAATTATTATCTGCTATAATCCATAGCCTGATGAACAAAAGCGGAGACATGATCAGCCGGCTGAGCAAAAAAGGCTACCGCCTGACACCCCAGAGGATGATGATACTGGAGGCGGTTGAGGCAGCCGATGACCACATAAGCGCCGATGAAATATACACCCGGGTGTGTGAGCGCTATCCCCACCTGAATATATCCACCGTCTACCGCACCCTGGAGCTGTTAAAAGAGCTGGGGCTGGCAACGGAGACGGATATGGGGGACGGGCGGGTGCGTTATCACAGCATAAGAAAAGGGCACCATCACCACCTTGTCTGCCAGAATTGCGGCTGCATTATAGACCTTGATGAAGCAGCGCTGTCACCACTTAAGGATGCTCTATCCCGTGATTATGGCTTTGACGCTGATCTAAAACACCTGGCATTTTTTGGCCGCTGTAGTAAATGCCGGTAATTTTTTTAATATAACGTTGCAAACGTTTGCAGTTGCTAGTATATGCGAAAGGAGTATAAAAGGCGATGCACATTCCGGACGGCTTTCTGAGTGCTGCTGTGGTGGGCACTACCTATGTTATCTCAGCCGGGGGAGTGGCTAACGCAGTCAGGGTAGCCAAGGAGAAGATTGGCGAAAAACACATCCCGATGATGGGCATCCTGGCTGCCTTTATCTTTGCCGCCCAGATGCTTAATTTTCCGATAGCCGGAGGCACTTCTGGGCATGTCATCGGTGCCGCCCTGGTGGCTATTTTACTGGGGCCATGGGCGGCGGTAATTATAATGAGTGTTGTACTCATCGCCCAGAGTTTCATCTTCCAAGATGGCGGTTTACTGGCACTGGGCGCCAATATCCTTAATATGGGTATTATCGCTAGCTTTGGCGCCTACTATATATATCGCCTGCTAAACTCACTACTAGGTAGTAGCCAGAGGTCAAAGATGGTAGCTTGTTTTATAGCCGCCTGGGGTTCGGTTGTGCTGGCATCAGCCGCCTGCGCCCTAGAGCTGGCTATTTCCGGGACTTCACCACTGGGTGTTGTCCTGCCGGCAATGGCAGGGGTTCATGCCCTTATCGGCATCGGCGAGGGATTTGTTACCGTTGCCGTACTCAGCCTGGTGATGTCAACCAGGGCTGATTTGCTCAGGCTGCAGAGGGTTTAAAGGAGACCGGAAATGAATAAAAAGTGGTGGCTGATAGCGCTGGCGTTTTGTTTGGCTCTGGCTACATTATCCCCTCTGGCATCATCTTCTCCTGATGGGCTTGAGAAGGTAGCCGAGGATAAGGGCTTTATAAATACTGCTGAAGAAGCGCCGTTTGAGATCGTAGCTGATTATATTTTCCCCGGCATAGAGAATGAAGCACTGGCTACAATCCTGGCCGGCTGGCTGGGAACGCTGGTTCTGTTCGCCGTAGTTTATGGACTGGCGTTGTTAATAAAGTCAGAGAAAGGCAAAACAACCACTGAATACTAATTAAAAGGTATGGAAAATGAAACACAGCTTTCTTGACCAGTACAGCGATCGTAATAGTCTTATACATCGGCTTGACCCACGCAGCAAGCTGCTGGCGACGCTGGCTTTCATAACCGCCGTAGTGCTGACGCCTGCCGGTAGCTGGCTGGCAGGTAGCCTGTATTTTTTTACTATCGCTACTTTGATTGTGTTATCCAGGGTGCCGTTGTTGTATATTTTCAGGCGGTCGCTGGTTATCATACCCTTTGTTCTGCTGGTGGCTATCTCTATTCCCTTCTTCAAGGAGGGTGAGGCAGCCTTCGGATTTAACATCTGGGCATGGCATCTTTCAGTTACTCACAGTGGTTTGCAACTGTTGTGGAGCATATTAGCCAAGTCCTGGCTTTCCATCCTCAGCCTTATTCTGCTGACCTCGACGACTGGTTTTGCCAGCTTGCTCAAGGGGCTGGAGCGGCTGCGTATGCCTAAAGTAATGGTTATGATTATGTCTTTTATGTACCGCTATATCTTTCTGCTGACTGACGAGGTAATGCATATGAAGCAGGCAAGGGACAGCCGTAACTTCGGCGGTAAACGACTGCGACAGATAAGCACTATAGGCAATATGATTGGCACCCTTTTCATCCGCAGCTATGAACGCGGCGAGCGAGTCTATGCCGCTATGGTATCGCGCGGTTTCGATGGCCACAGCCGTACACTGAATAGGCTGCGGTTTAGCCGTATAGATGCCTGTTTTATTAGCGGTATAATTCTGGTTTTGATTTGCATAAGTCTGTTTAACCTTTACTATTAAGGTGAAGTAATTATGAGAGAGTTGATAACGGTTAAAAACCTTTCTTTCAGCTATCCTGACGGGCAAAAGGCGCTGACAGATGTCAGCCTCGGGATATACAGGGGGGATTCGGTGGCTATCGTCGGTCCCAACGGGGCGGGCAAATCGACGCTGGTGCTTCACTTCAACGGCATACTGAGAAGCAATGGTCATATAAAGCTGATGGGCAAAGCGGTTGATGATAACAACCTGAAGTGGGTGAGGGGCAAGGTGGGGCTTGTCTTTCAGAACCCGGATGACCAGCTATTTTCGCCCACCGTTTTTGACGACGTCGCTTTTGGACCGATGAATATGGGCTACAGCCAGGCTGAAGTTGAAAGGGCGGTAAAGATGGCTTTAGAGATGGTCGGCATGTCTGGTTTTGAGAAGCGCTCACCGCATCACCTCAGTGTCGGTGAAAAGAAGCGGATAGCCATGGCTACCGTTTTATCTATGTCCCCGGAAGTGCTTGTGATTGACGAACCCACCAGCAATCTGGATCCCAGGGGCAAATGGGATATAATTGAAGTGCTGAAGGGGCTTTCAGTCACAAAGATAATAGTTTCTCATGACCTGGAAATGGTCAGGGAACTGTGCCCCAGGATGATTATCATTGACCGGGGACGGGTAGCCGCTGATGGTAAGACCGCTGATATTCTGGCGGACAAAAAACTGCTTGCCGAACATGGGCTGGCGGCGGCCATAAAAAATGCTTAATAGCAGTCTTTAATTCTTATAAATCTTAATATTTATTACCTCGTAACCGACCAGACAAGAGCCACCACCCAGCCGATGAAGGTCCACCCCAGAAAGAAGTTAAGCAGGAAAATAGCCAGGGCATTTCGGTGTCCTCTTAATAGTGCAATGATAGTCGGTATAAAATAAAAAGCCAGGCTCAAAATGAAGAGAATGATGCCGACGAAGCCGCCAAAGTAAAACTCAAAAACACCCATTTTTAACTCCCTCCTCCGTAGTTTACTAAAGTTTACCAGCCGGTAAGGTTCTTGGCTACCCCTCTGTCCTAACCCATAATTTCTCACCATCGGTAATAAACTCAACAGTACCGTCCTCATCGGTTCTATAAATATTCTCTGCACCCAGCTCTGCCTCAAGCCTGTTCAACACTTCGTCGCTGGGATGACCATATTCCTCAGGGTCGGCGGATATGACAGCCAGTTGGGAGTTTACCGCAGCCAGGAATTCGTGGGTGGTGGAGGTGGCTGAGCCGTGGTGGCCTACCTTGAGGATGATGCTTTCGGGAATGACGCGTCGGCTTATAAGCTCAAATTCCCCCTGCCACATCAAATCGGCGGTAAGTAGAAAGCTTATCTCGCCCAGGCTAATATGCAGCACCACACCATTATTATCTATGTCGGATTCGGTGTCTTGCAAAAGTGTCTCTTGTGGATTAAGGACTTCTATGACCACCCCGTCAAACTCAATTCGCTGGCCAGCACGGGCAGTGATGTAACTAATATCCTTTTCCTCAATTAAGCTAAACCATTCGTCGCAAATATCCAGGTCGCAGTCCATATCGGGGGACAATATCTGCTCCACCCGGTAGTCATTTAACACCTCGACTAGCCCAATGATGTGGTCGTCGTGGGGGTGGGTGAGTACCACCAGTTCAATTGTCCTGTCCCAGAAAGGCATCCGGCTGCCAAGTTCTATTGTTATCGCCTGCGGGCTTGGCCCGCCATCGACAAGAACCTGCCGGCTGCCTTTCTGAATCAATATGGCGTCTCCCTGGCCAACGTCAAGGAAGCTGATATGCAGCCTGTTGTCGGGTTTAACCGCAACCGCTACCGATATCAGAGATACCAGAATAATTACTACCAGCAATGATGTGGCAAACCATTTCCCTGTCGCACGGGAGAATAAGCTGCCCGTATTATCAATAATCGGTTTGACTATGTTTAAGGGTTTATTTTTAAGGTTGCCCAGCCGCTGGCGGTTACTGGCGAGCCAGAAGATTAGTGCTAGAGCCGGGTAATAAACCCATATAAGAGGGATGATAAAAGAGCCGGTCTCAATATGCGACACGGGCAGGCTGGCGAAACCATTGACTATCAGCAACAGGTAGGAAAGGAAGAGCCAGACCAGCCAGCCAACGATCTGGGCGACAGGCAGGATAACCAGCCCCAGCCCTGCGGTCAATGCTCCCAGTGTGATAATCGCGGGCAGGGCGGGCAGAGTGAGGAACGTAGCTAATGGCCCCACCAGTGAAACAATACCGAAGTAATAGGCGATAACCGGCCAGATAGCAATAAGAGCAGCCAGGGTTACACTAAAGCCGTCGGATGTCAGGTTGGCTATGGGGATAAATGCCGGGTATTTACTCAGCCTGGCGGCAATAATATTTCTGCCCCAATCCCTCAATCTGGGGAAGATTAAGGTAATACCGGCCATAGCCAGGAAGCTCATCTGAAAGGAAGCGGTGAACAACACAGGAGGTTCTATGCCGACCATAATAGCGGCGGCGAAGGTGAGGGCGGTGATGGCACTGCGCTGTCTGCCCAGAAGCTCGGCGACAAGAAAGACACTGGCCATTATTGCGCCGCGCACTACCGGTGGATGCATACCGGTAAGCATGGCATAAAGCCAGATAACAGCCAGCGCCAGCCAGATATACAGATAGCGCCGGCGGCCGAATAACCAGATGCCGATGCTGAGCATGATACCGGCTACTATGCTCAAATGAAGCCCCGAAATGGCGAGCAGGTGGGCGGTGCCGGTTATGGAAAAATCGTCTCTTAAATCTGCGGGGATATTACCGCGCATCCCCAGGATTATCCCCTGCGCCAGTGAAGCCTGCGGCTCGGGCAATGCCTGGGCAAGGGCGTGAGAAAGGTCGTTTCTGAGGGAATAAAGCCATTCCAGCGGCTTGAAGCCCTGTCCGGTATCCAGAACCTCTATTACCGGGTAGAGCATCGTGGAATAGATACCTTCATTAGCCAGGTAATCGGCGTAGTCAAAGCCTTCAAAGCAGGGTGGTGTCTCAAGCTCTCCTTTTATCAGCAGGATATCACCATAGCTGTAAGCCGGGTATCTGGGGGCAAAAATGAGGGCATCCCCTTTTACTTCCTGCCACTCTTCATCCCGCTCTATCTCTACATTTGATAATATAAGGTGTGTATTTTTATCCCTGACATCCGGGTCCTGGCTGACTATTCCTTTGATGGTCAGTGTTTCCGTGTCATTGTAAAACTCTATGTGCTCTTCATTGTTAGCCGGAAGGGTTGACTGGGAGTAAAAAGCGCCGCCGAAGAAAGCGAAAAGACACAGGCTGGTTAATACTACCGGTTTTCTATGTTGTTTCAGCAGAAGAATGGGCAATGGTAAAAGCCCGGTGGCGATCAGTGCCGGTGGAAGGCTAAAATTGAAGCCGAGGAAGATGCCGGCTACCCAGGTACAGCTAAGGTAGATTAGCGCCACTGGGAAAATATCCTCATACTAAACCTGCCTTCCCGGGTTAATCGGCTATTGTAATGAAATCTCTTATATTATCCAGCGTAGCCTGCCCGATACCCTCAACCTTTAGCAACTCGTTTATATTTTTAAATAAGCCGTTCTGCTGGCGGCAGTCGATTATAGCCTGTGCCTTAACCTCACCGATACCGGGTAGCGCTTCAAGCAGCCAGGCGGGGGCACGGTTGATGTCTATTTTCTGTGTCTCGTTTTCCTCCCCCGGCTGTGGTATACGCAGCTCTATAAGGCTAAGGTCGGTGCCATCGGTAAGGCCGCCGGCCGCCCGGATTAAATCTTCTATGTCATCGCCCTCTTTGAGAGGATAATAACCTGGATTATTGACGGCACCGCCGATATAAACCTGCCCTGCCAGCTGCGGACTGGTGGTGGGGGGCAGGGAAATCTCTATCTCCTCACCCTGGTTGCAACCCATAAGAACGATGAGGCTGAAAATAATAGCAGCCATTAAAAGAATATAAATCAGCTTCTTGACTGCCATAGTAGCCTCCTTATACCTGATGGGAGGTAAAAAGTTATCAGCAGTTTAAAGCAAAACGGGGTGGGGATTCAAGGGGTATAGAGTTAAAGACGGGGGAATAAAAGCTACTTCCCCGTTAAAGCAGTCCGTAGCCCGTCTTCGTCTTCGGGGCGGGTGACGGCTATAATCTGGTCTTCCGCATGGATTACGGTGCTACTGGTCGGTACCGTCGGCTTTCTTTCCTTGCGGATAATTAAAGATAGGATACTGTCCGCCGGCAGTGAAAGCTCCTTTATCTGCTTGCCGATGGTGGTTGAACCGGGTGATATTTTTACCTCTACAACCTCCAGCCCCTTTTCCTGTATATCCAGCAGGTGCATCAGCGGGTGTGACGGCAGCTCATGCTTTATATGTTCAAGGATGAGACGGGTGGTGCTTACGGTGGCATCAATGCCCAGCTTTTTAAAGACCTTTTCGTGTTGCGGGTTTCTGACGCGGGCTATAGTGCGGGGGACATTGAATTTATGCTTGGCTAACTGGCAGGCTACCATATTGTCTTCATCGTCGCCGGTTACCGTTATAAATATATCAGCCCGGCCGGTGCCAGCTGCCTCCAGAGTAGCTACCTCACAACCATCACCATTAAGGCTTACGCTGCCCAATTCGTTGTTTATAGCCTGGCTGAAGTTGGCATCCTTTTCTATTACAAGTACTTCATGTTCTTCATCTATCAGGGCTCTTGCTAAATAGTAACCCAGCCTGCCGCCGCCAACAATAATTATGTACATTAGTTTGTCCTAGCTTTCCGCCTTTTCCTTCAGCATCTGGGCGAATATAGTGGTCGGGCTTATTGCCTCCAGGCCCAGTGTAATATACAGGTCACGGCGCAGGGGGTCGTAGATACGGCAGATTACCTTGGGCACATTAAAGATATGCTTGGCAATCTGGCATGCCATTATATTGCGGTTATCACCCTGGGTTACGGCGATAAAGACATCGGCATCCTCTATGCCTGCTTTCTTAAGCGCCACTTCGTCAAGGCCGTGCCCCAGCAGTGCAGTGCCTTTGAAATCCGCCGGCAACCAGCGAAAACTATAAGGCTTTGTATCCAGAACGGTAATCTGGTGCCCCTCTTTATCCATCAGGGTAGCTAACTGAGCGCCTACCCGTCCACAACCCATAATTATTACTTTCATTATAAAAAACCTGGTTATGTATCTATCTGGTGATCTAATATAACACGACAAGGGGCATTTTCAAGCACATAAGGCAGGACATCGCCCAAGCAGAACTGGCCATAATGTTTTTTGTATGTAACCCCTATAAGAATCAGGTCAATTTCCCGTTCCGTTGCCTCGTCAATGATAGCCGGGCCAACCTCGCGGGCTTGAAGAATATCGGTTTCTACCACACAACCCATCTCCTTGGCAATATTTTCTGCCTTTGCAAGAATATCTTCGGCTCTGCCAATCTCTGGCTTAATCTCGGCATCGAGCGACAGAGAGCGCTCAACGGGAATTACATGAACGGCGAAAATCTTGCTTTTATTCTTTCGCTTGGCCAGATTACAGGCTAGCTCTATCGCCCCTTCGTCAGCTTTGGTGCCGGCTACAGGCACCAGAATTCTGTGAAACTCCATGCTCTCCTTTCCCGCTGTCAAGCGGGTATTATAATCTTCCTGCTGGAAAATTACAATACCCTCCCCCTACCTTGTCGGGAAAAACTTTTCAACCTTATTTAGAATAGTTGCTCTTTTAGCGCCATCTCCAGAAAGCCGGGGTGAATAGCATCAGCAGGGTAAAAAGTTCAAGGCGGCCGGCCAGCATACAGAATACGAGTACCCCTTTGCCTAATGGCGGGATAAAAGAGTAGTTTTCTACCGGACCGACCATACCCAGCCCGGGACCGACATTACCTAGGGAGGCAACAACCGAGGATAAAGCCGTTATAGTATCTAAACCGAGTCCACTCATTATAAGGAAGCAGCCGACAAGGGTAACGAAGTATAGAATTGCCAGCCCGATGATTCTGGAAGTTATCCCTTCCGGTATTATACTGCCGCCAATCTTTAACGGAATAACAGCCCGGGGATTAAAAGCCAGCAGGATGCGGCGATAGGTATACTTTGCCAGTACCAGCAGGCGGACAACCTTTAAAGCTCCCCCGGTTGAGCCGGCTGAAGCACCGATTACCATCAGGACAAGCAGTAGTGATTTGGCAAAGTCTGTCCAGGTATTGAAATCGGCGGTGGCAAAACCGGTTGTGGTCATGATTGATACGGTTTGAAAACTGCTATATCTCAAAGCTTCGCCGAAAGACATCCCCATGTTTGTTATAAGGTCCAGATTTAAAATAAGAGTAATGATTATTATGATGGCGATATACAGCTTGAACTCAGGATTTTTAAGCAGTCTTATCGGCTGGCGCTTAAAGATAAGGAAATAATAAAGCCCGAAGTTTACCCCGGCGGCTGCCATAAAGAAAATGACAATTGACTCAATAAACAGGCTATTGTAGGCGCCGATGCTTAAGTCGGTTGGGGCGAAACCTCCGGTGGGCGTGGTGCTCAGGGTTACCGTCATGGCGTCGAATATAGACATTCCGGCAAAGCGCAGTAGGATAAACTCCGTTATTGTCATGCCGAAGTAAATTAACCATAAGGCTTTGGCAGTATCCCGCATACGTGCCGTTAGTTTTTCTCCCTGCTGTCCGCCCGGCATCTCGGCCTCTGCCAGATGGGCGGCACCGATACCCAGTATCGGGAACAGGGCAACGAAAAGCATGATTATGCCCATACCGCCGAGCCACTGGGTAAAGGAACGCCATAAAAGGATACCCTGAGCCTGGGTTTCAATAGAGGTGAACATTGTAGACCCGGTGGTTGTATAACCGGACATAGCTTCAAAATAGGCGTCCAGGAAATTTGGCAAGGCACCTGATAATATATAGGGCAGGGCACCAAAGAGAGAGGCTGCCATCCAACTGCCGGCAACCAGTACTATAGCTTCCCGGCGGTTCATTCCCCTCTCTTTTACCGGGAGAAGCCGCCAAAGTAGCAAGCCCGAGCCCAGGCTGATGGCCATTGAAATAGCGAAAGCCGGGGCGTCCGTTCCATTATTGAAAAGGCTCCATAATAGAGGCAGGAGCATGGTTAAGCCTACGATGGCTATCAGCAATCCCAGGTAGTGGAGAACAACCTTTATCCTCATTATTGGCTCTTACTTGAAAAGCTTTTCCACGGCAGGTACAGCCGGCAGGGGAGATACTATGATGACATGGTCCCCGGCTTTTATAATGTTGTCGCCGGGTGGAATAATAACCGAATCATTACGCACGATAGCTCCGGCTATGGCTTCTTTCGGCAGGCCGGCTTCGCTGATTTTCTTATTAACAATACCTGCCGTCGGGCTGGTAACGAACTCAATGGCTTGCAGCTGCTGCCCCTCGAGCAGCGCCGATGATATGGCTCCGCCGTGGAGGACGAAGCGGGTAATTTTATCGGCGGCCAGTATTGTAGGTAATGCGGCTACGTCGACACCTATCGCCTCGGCTAAAGGGATATATCCCGGTCTGTTGATTACCACCAGGCTTCGGGGTACACCCAGGTTCTTGGCCAATAGACTGCATAGAATATTGAGTTCATCACTCTCGGTAGTAGCCACAAAGGCATCCGCCGATGGTACACCCTGTTCGATAAGAAAGCTGCGGTCGGTGCCGTCACCCTGTAATACCTCGACGTTTTCCAGCTTGGCGGCTATTTCCTGGCAGAGGTCCAGATCGTTCTCAATAACCTTTACCTTGACTCCTCGCCTTTGCAGACCTTCTGCGGTGAGGAAGCCGATCCTGCCGCCACCGAAGACAACCACCTTCTTTGCCGGACGTTTTGGCTGGCTGAATAGTTTGCCCAGTTCATCCATAAACTCCCTGGGGGCAATCAGATAAACGCTATCACCCTCGGTTATTACCTTATCATTATCGGGTGTGATGATGCCTCCTTCGCGGACAATAGCCGCTACGACACATGGTTTGGGAAAGGTGAGCTCGCCCAGCGTTTTATCAACCAGGGCTTCTCCTTCCACCCTGAACTCCCTTATCTGAACCAGGCCATCGGCAAAGTTCTCAACCGGGGTGGAATAGAAGCCGGAGAGTATGCTCGTTATCTCTTCGGCTGCTTCGGCCTCCGGGTTGATGAACACATCAATCCCAAAGCTCTTAGGTCTGATAACCCGGCGTGTCGCCGTGGCTGACTTGGCTGGCGTAACGAAGTAACCTGAATAATCCGGATTTCTGATTCTGGCGGCGGTTATACCGGCACCCAGCTCCTTTGCCATAAAACAGGTGACCATATTTGTTTCATCGCTGTTAGTGACGGCTAAAACCAGGTCGGCACGGTCAGCCTCAGCTTCCCTGAGTATTTTTGGGGTAGCGGCGTTACCCTGTATAGTTTTAACATCAAGCCGTCGGCGGAACGTTTTAAGTATCGTTTCAGATAACTCGATAACAACTACCTGGTGTCCCTCTTCGACGAGCAGAGAAGCAATATGAAAACCAATTGCTCCGCCGCCAGCTATGAGAATATACATCTATTTCAACCTAATGCTTACCGGAAATATTCCTGAAATATCTTGAGATGCCTGCCAAGGCATTTTTCAGTTTTTTACGGGGTTTTCTCAACCTGCGTAACACCCGGTCACCCGGCTTAGAAGCCGGTAACTGCTTAAGAGGCTCAATTTCCATTATTACGAACTGTTCTTGACCTTACTTCTCATCGTTTTAATTTAGCATTCTATGCTCTTGTTTTACGGCTGTCAATAGTTAAAGCTGAACTTGACTGGCTCTAAGTTGGGGGTTTTTCGCTTTTGCCTTTCTTCCTGTCGATAGTTAACTGGCATAAAATATCATTAGTGCTACATTGCTCACATTCCATCTGGAGGGTAGCGTGTTCAATGTTAAATTGTTGGCTTAGCACCTCTCTAATCTTCTCACGTATTTTAGCTGCCTCACTAGTGGCAAGGTCATCAATAAGAACGTGGCAGCTCATTGTATGCATTTCTGGTGTTATGCTCCAGACATGAACGTCATGTACGTCCCTTACCCCGATTATCTGATTAAGGCTCTCTACCATCTTTTTTATATCCAATCCCCGTGGCGTAGCCTCTAATATAACCCTCAAGCCATCTCTAAAAATATTCCAGGCAGCTAGGATGATAACAAAGCCAATAAATATGCTGATAATCGGATCCGCCAGCGATATACCGGTAATCAGTATGATAACACCACCTACAATTACACCTATAGAAGCCAAGGCATCACCTATGGAATGCCAGAAAGCACTGCGTATATTGAGGTTAGTCTTTTGCTCCTTGCGTAGCCAGAAAGCGATAAAAAGATTAGCGCTTAAACCCACAGTAGCTACGGCAAGCATGAGTGGGCCGTTAACCTCTGGGGGCTGTTGTAGACGCCGGAAGGCTTCATAGAAGATGACCAGAACAATGGCAAAGATACTGAGGGCATTTATAATGGCAACCAGTACGCCTACCCGATGATAGCCGAAGGTCATGCTGTTGCTGGCGGGACGCTCAGCCTGTTTGATGCCATACCAGCTGAGACTAAGGGCGATGACATCAGCCAGTACATGCCCGGCATCGGCAAGCAGGGCTAGGCTATTGGAAAGAAGCCCGCCCGCCACTTCCGCTACCAGTATTAAGCTACTAAGCAATATACCGAATTTGAGTTTACTGGTTGCCGGAAAGGGATGTTGGTGTGAGTGAACAGGCAATACGTGTCTCCTTTTTCAGTATTATATTCTTATTGATAACTATTCTATCTGAATATAGTTTAAAATAAAAGCAGTTGTTTTAGCATCTGCTAGCGATTATTTAAAATATTGCTTAAGTTGGCTTGCTGGTGTAATATTACAAGCGTTCCATAACAACCACAGGTGTAATTAATTGGCGTTTGAATATTTTTACCTTGCATTTGTTGCCTCTATAGGGGTTATCCAAGCCGCAGTGGCCTATAATGGGCTTAAGGGAATCTCGCTTTTCAGCTACAAGGTTTCGGCTTATCTCTTTATGCTGGTCACAACAGGGCCGGCAATGGCAAGCCTCTTCAGCTGGAATGAAAGAAATCCTACAGGCGTGATTGAGGGCCGGGAGCAGTTCTGTTTCTTTTTACTGGCTATAGTGGCTGCCATCGGCTTTACGCTTATTGTTTCATCCATAGTTAAACACTGGGGTCTGCGCAGAAATAACGTCAACCACGACGGTCTTGAGGCCCTGAGGGAAGTAACCTTTTTCCAGGCATTGCGGCATAGGTTGATAAAAAGAAAATGATAACTATTGATGAAAATATATTCCTCTGGATTAATGGACTGGCTGGTAAAATACCTGTTATTGACTGGTTGTTTAAAGGGATAGCCAACGATTATTTAATTATCGTGGGCTCATGTCTGGTTCTGCTGGCTCTATGGGTGTGGGGTAGTGATGCCTATCAGCGCGATAAAAACCAGAAGGCGGTAATCTGTGCTTCGATAAGCCTGGGGCTAGCCCAGGGATTTGTGTCTACATGTAACGCTTTTTGTTTCCGCCCCCGCCCCTTTACCGAACTGCCGACAAACCTGCTCTTCTATCAGCCGACAGACTCTTCCTTCCCGTCTAATTCTGTTGCTATAGTATTCGCCATCGCCTTCGCCATCTTTCTGGCAAACAGGAAGGTTGGCATCTTTCTTCTTATACCTGCTTGCCTCTATGCTTTTTCCAGGGTATATGTAGGTGTTCACTATCCTTTTGATGTTCTCGCCGGGGTAGCCGGGGGGATGTTTATAGCCCTCCTCGTCACCAGAATAATAAAAGCCCTTGAAAAATGGATGAACATCATTTTGTGCCTTGCGCGAAAACTCTATCTAGCCTGAAATATATAAGCCTGCGATTTTTTACTTCTTTATTGGTTATATTTTATCTGTGACTTCAGGGTTTTCTCTCTAAATCTTATTGACACACGTGGTTGTTATCAGTTAGAATGCGGAGGAAAATGCCAGCATCAAGTTGCCTTTTTACAGTGTGTCTGAACAATCCGGATGTGGCGCTTTTTATCTGGCGAAAGGGGTTCTCCCTTGGTTAAGTTCTCATTTGTTCCCCGTGAAGAAAAGTTCTTTGACCTTTTTGTAGACAGCGCCCGTAATATGGTAAAGGCTGCCCGGGGCCTCAAGGATATGTTTGATAACTGGGAAAATATCGGTGTAAAAGTAGCCGAGATAACCGAGTTGGAGCATGAGGGGGATTCCATAACCCATCAAATTGCAGCCCTGCTGCATCGTACTTTTGTCACCCCTTTTGACCGCGAGGATATCGCACTGCTATCCCATACAATGGACGACATCACAGATTTTATTCATGCCACCGCTGACGCTATATTTATTTATAAAATTAAAAAACCCACCGAAAGAGCCAAGGAGCTGGCTGAGGTCATAGTACAGGCGGCAGACGAGGTTGAAAAGGCGGTAATGTTGCTCAAGAGTCGCTCGGATCTGAAGAAAATAATGGAGCATTGTGTTGAGCTCAACCGGCTGGAAAACAGGGCGGATAAGATTTACCGCTCGGCACTGGGTGAGCTTTTCGATGATGACGAAGATACGGCTTACATCATAAAGTGGCGTGAGATATACGACCATATGGAAAGCGCCACTGACCGCTGCGAGGATGTGGCAAACGTGCTTGAAGGAGTAGCCCTAAAGCATGCTTGATGATCCATCTTTGTGGATTCTT
>JBDRFC010000061.1:0-15173 GCA_043819155.1 Chloroflexota bacterium
GGGCTTTAATCCCTCCTGAGTGGCAGCTGAGGGGACTCGGTGAGCGGCTTTTATTGACCAGCGGCTTTGCATGGGTGGCGATTATCTCCTTAAAATTAGTGAGGCTATGCAGGAAGCCCCAAGAGGTTAGTAATATTAAAATCTAAGGTAACTATCCCTTAAAGTCACGTATAAAGCTAGGAATAAAGTAATAAAGGACGATGGTAAAAATGGGTTAAAGTCGGTTAAAATCGTATAAAATAGTTGACAAACGGTAATGGATATGTAAATATGGATTTATAAGGTATGAATATTGCGTATAGAGTATTCAAAATTAGCATTGACACTGATGCAGGAACGCTATATTCAGCCTGCCGAAGTGGAGTACTGCCTTAAGAACTACAATACTGTTTACGCCAATGAATTTGGCAATAGAATAATCCATAAGTGTGTCATACAGGGGAGAACTATCAAAGTAGTAATAGTAGCAAATAAAACTCCTATAGTTGTTACAAAAGTAACAGATTCCAAATAGGTGGGTTTAATAATGGAAACAATATATGACAAAGATATTGATGCAATTTACATCAGATTCAGCAACGCTCCATACTCCTATGGTAAGGATTTAGACGAAGAAAGACGAATTGATTACGATATTAATGGCGAAGTTAGGGGAGTTGAGCTACATTGTATAAGTCGTGGCGTTAATCTGAATGGTCTACCAGAGAGTAGCAAAATAGCCAAATTGATTAAGGATATTAATATCAAAGAATATGCCTAAAACAATAGACAATAGACAGAAGATATACACAAAGCGAGACTTTATAGCAGACTTAAAGAAAGTCTGTGTTAAGAAGTCTCAATCTTCTCCAAAATCGTCAAAAACATAGGCTTATCGTCTTTTCTGTGGTTATACCTAAAGACATACTCGTCAATATAATCCTGTAGATACTTTTGGCTAACGGCGTGATAAACTCCAGAGATACCTCTTTTAAGTAATGACCAGAAGCCCTCAATTGTATTTGTGTGGACTTTACCAACAACCCATATCTCTTGGGAGTGTTGAACTCTTTGATGATTGTAACCTTGTCTGTCAAGCCTATCATAGACAGGAAACTCATCGGTATAGACTTCGTTGTTTTATACCGGCCTTAGGGTGCCGGCGAAAACCTGCCAGGCAAGAGCCGATTTAGCAACGAGGCTGAGCAATATATACACCCTTTCACCGAAAAGGTAATCCCGCCATGGTCCCACTTTTTTGTATTGCAATGCCATATTCAGGGCAAAGCTGAAGAAGAAGACAAACAGGGTTGGCAGGATAATATAGACGAAGGTAGGAATCGATTCCTCGGCGGTCATAAGCGAGCCGAAGAAATAAACGGTGATGGCAATCCACGGCGCCACCCCGGCGATGCAGCCGATAATATAAGAAGTCCAGCTTGTCTTTTCGGTAGTCTGGTTATGCACCTCCATCATCAACCCACACAGGTTCATAACCGCTGTCAGCGCGAAAGCCATAAGCAGTGCGGCAAAGTCATAGAGGCCGCAGAGCATACCGATAAGCACAATCATTAATGAAGCGCTGAAAGCATATTCGTACCAGCGTGCATAGTTGATGCCCCTTTTAAGGTTATTCTTATACCAGCCGAAAACCCTCGGTAAAGCTATGGTGAAGTGGGCAATGGCTGACATAAGCAGGAATACCGCTATCATAATACCAAGAGGAAGGTTAATAAGTGTATCGGTAACAGGCCCCAGTTTACCTGTTTCAGGTATATATTCAACGAAAGAAGTGGTGATGGGCAGTGTGAAATCGTTTGTCAGGATGAGTATGAAGACAGCCTGGGCCAGGTGAAGGAAGCCCATAAACAGGTTATATAATCTTAAGCGGGCGAACCGGGGTTCTTGCTCCATAATACACCTCCCGTAAGGCGATATCCAGGCAGGGCAATTCTAAAACCGGCTTGCGGCGTTGTCAATAGGTTTGGGTAAAAAACGTTATCTTATTCAGATATACAAAATCTGAAAGTGTTTGATGAATTGGAATCAGAGCGTGTAATATTCTGGCTACCAAACCTTTGGTAGCAGTGCCTTACGTTCTTGCGGATAATCTGAGAATTGTTCACGATACCACAGGTGATGCGCCCATGCCCTGGGGGCTAAATTGGCAAACGTCCAGACGGCAAATGCCAGACCGGGTAACGACCAGGTTGCTAATGCCCATCCGCTCCATATCATAATCTCACCCAGATAGTTAGGGCAGGATATCCAGCGAAACAACCCGGCGTTTGATACCTTATAGCCATATTCATCGGGCTGGCGCAGCTGGCGTAGCGTGCTGTCGGCCTGGCGGTTGATGGCAAAACCGGCAAGGAAGAGCACAAAACCGGCTATAAACCGCGGGTCGGTGAGCCATTCATTTGTATAGCCGGCTGAAAAGGTAAAAATATATCGGCTATTTAAGTATCCGTTCGCCGTATTGAAAAGAATAGCCGAAGCTATAATGAATACCGGTATGCGGTTAGCGGTGGTTTGTAACCCAAAAGGATAGATAAAAGCCCGGTGTATATAGTGTAATAGCCACAGGGCGAGGAATACAAGCATGCTGATTGTGATTCTATTATCACCAAGCACGAAAAACACAAAGAATACGATTGGAGCCGGTGCTTCCATGATTATCCAGCCCAGTTTGCTGTTGATGGCGTGTCCCCATCCGCGGCGCGCGTGACGGCCGTATGGAGCAGAAATGAAGAAAAGCGTAATGAATATAACCAGCGCTAGCACAAACCAGCTGACCAGGAGAATATCAAAAAGGGTCCGCTCACTCATGGCTACCTCGGCGGTTGAGGTTTTGCCCGGGGTTAATATAGCCGTTTTCCTTGAACCATGAGGTGGCATCGCTGATAGATTGTCTTGCCGGGCGAGCCGTGAAGCCGAGTTCGCGGCGGGCTTTATCGGAACATATCAGGGAATTACTGCACAGTACGTCAATGGAGTAGGTGGTGAAACGGGGCTTTCTTCTTGTTAGTTTATAATAAAAAGGTGAAAATCCAGCCGCTATCCGGGCCAGCCATACAGGCATCCTTAAAGAGGGCGCCTGTACCCCGCTTATCTCCTGCAGCATTAACATTAACTGGCGGACGGTAATCTGTTCGCCGGACAGGATATATCTCTCGCCGCTTTGCCCTTTATCACCGGCAAGGATAATACCTCTTGACACGTCACGGACATCGACGAAATCGTATGTACCATCTATGTAGGCTTTAAGGTTTCCATTAACAAAATCTATCGTCAACTGTCCCATTTCGGATATCCTGTAATCATAGGGACCTATGACCCCCGTCGGGTGGACTATCATCGCATTGAGCCCCCGCTCTACCCCGTCCAGTACAGCCAGGGTAGCCAGGGCTTTGCTTCTGCCGTAGCCCTTCGGTACTCTATCGGGATTGCAGTGGAGTGTTTCATCTATCATAGTGCCGTGAGGCGGCTCTTCAATGGCGTGGATGGAGCTGGTATAGACCAGTCTTTGAACACCTGTCTCCATGCAGGCTTCTATTACATTCTGTGTGCCGGTTACATTAACCTGGTCCAGAAGTTTATTATCCCTGCCCGGCAGGATTGATATTATACTGGCAAGATGATAGACGATATCGCTATCCCTGAAAGCCTGTATAAGGGAATTGATGTTGCAGACATCGCCTTCGACCATCTCCACCTTAAGCCCCTTAAGGGGTGTTATGTCTTTGGCGGGTGGTATTAATACCCTTACCTTATCGCCCCTTGCCAGCAACTGGCGAACAAGGACGTTGCCTATATGCCTGGTGGCACCGGTAACTACAACCATATTTACTTACCAGAACTGAAAATAATTAGTAAAGTTTAGCAGTTGCTGGGCTGACTATCAAACTGTTAGACGGTACAGTGTCAGGTATTAAGGGAGGTTTTAATGAAGGTATACGTCAGTTTAAAGAAGGTACCTTAAATTAGGGCAGCCTGTACTTATTTCTTTTCTTTATCGGTAGGGTGGGGTGGTATCCATTTGGGTGGGATTGGCAGATTATCCCCGAAGCGTATCCAGAAGTATTCATCCAGAAATTTAACCAGAGATTTCTGGCAACCATGTTCACTGTACCCCAGCTTGTCTGAAAGAAACTGCTCCGGTGAACCGGGAAACCCCTGTTCCTTAAAGCTCATGGTAACTTCCTGTATATTCTGCTGTGTGATTATTAACCACTGCATCAGGTTGGTATTACCATCCAGTAGTTTAAAGTGGTTTGATATATCAAGGTTAAGTAGTGCAAATAACCTGTCGTTTAGAAGGTGAGCTATCTTTGATACTCCTGTCAGCCACAAGCCATTTATAGAGTAAAGGCGGTTGTATATATTGCTTATACTCTCCGCTAAATCGGCATCTGAGAGGTCACAATCCAGCAGGGTGGTATCTTTAAGCAGGGTTATCTCTGGCTGCAGCTTGACTATCTCTGCCAGAACATTCCTCGCCAGATTATTGCCGACTAGCAGGTCATAGTTTTCAATATTTATATGTGTTAATATTACTTTCTCCTCAAACTCCTTAATATTGATATCCATAGGTGTTTCTCTTAACCTGGAAAGGAAAGAGGTATCCTGCATAATCTTGCAGTACCTGTAATCGCCAGCAGACCTGTAGTAGAAGCATAAAGCGCCCCAGGCAAGTTGGTTAAAGTTCATATTATTGCCAATCCCCCTTATCGTCGCCTCTTTTTATATAACTTCTATAACTTTGGGCTGTCCTATTTTACACTATCTGGCTGGGTTTACAAATTTTAAACTATCTTTTAGACGGTGAATTAAATAAAAGTAATAGATTTTACCTGTTTACTTCAGTAGATACAGCATTAAATCACCGACATTGGTACCGGTATTCCCGGTTACTACCAATGAGTTGCCAATCCGGTTAAGCAATGTATTACTGTCATACCTGTCAAGGTAAGATTTAACATTTAAGCCGTTGGCTTTAGCCCTGGCTAGGGAATTGTTGTCAACGATGGCACCGGCAACATCAGGCAGGAAGTCTGAGCCGTCGCTGCTGACGCTGGCAACCAGCCACTGGCCGGGATACCTCTCCATCGCCAGCATGGATAAGGCGGCGTAGTGCTGGTTGCGGCCCCCTTTGCCGGCCGGGGTGGGCAGTCTGGGGGTTGTTTCGCCGCCGATAATTAAAGCGTTGTAACTGGCATGTTCTGTTTTCAGTATCTCATACGCCCTTTTCATGGCAACGTCAGTAGTGTCCCCCTTCTGTTCGGCGGTAACCAGGCGAGGGGTGAATCCTGCCTCTCGTGCTTTAATTAACATAGCTTCCAAAGCCAGCCTGTTATCGCCGATTATGTGGTTATAACAGTTATCCAGGCTCTTGGCTGTTTCGGTAACCTTTCCCAGGCAGCCTTTTCTAAGGCGATTCATCACTCTTTCAGGCGTAGTGGATAATAAATCGTATTTCTTAAGTACATTGAAAGCATCTGAGAAGGTTGTCGTGTCCGGGTAGGTGGGTCCGGAGGCGATGACCGACAGGTCATTACCGATTACGTCGGATAATACCAGAGAGATGATTGTTGATGGGGAGAAATAGAAACCCAGCTGCCCTCCTTTTATACGGGAGAGGTGCTTCCTGACGGTATTGATTTCACTAATCTCGGCTTCGGAACCCAGCAGAAGTTCCGTGAATTTCTGTTTATCCTCCAGCTTGACTCCGGAAGCGGGATAGGGCATCAGCGCCGAACCGCCACCTGAAATCAGGCAGATTATTGAATCACCCCTGCCGATAGAATAATTATCCTTAAGCGATAGCATCTCTTTAACGCCCCCGACGCCCCTGTGGTCGGGAATCGGGTGGCCGGCGGCAGTCACCTTTATTTTGCTCGTTTTATAATCTTTATCTTTACAATTAACAATACCGGCTGTTATATCTTCGGGTGGTATTATATCTTCCAGTGCTTCTGCCATCAGGCCGGACGCCTTGCCGCCGCCGATAACAAAAATCCTGCCGTGAGAAAGGTTATAGGTGGTATTATCTATAGTTAATACCCTGCTTGCCGTGTCGTAATGCAAAGCGTTTTTCATTATATTCGTTGGTAGCACTCGTTTTATACCGGCTTCAATAATACAGAGAGCTTTTTCCCTGAGTTCACTGATATTTAAATCGGCACGGTTTTTAATAATCATAGCCGGATAGGCAACCTCAAAATTAAATCGGAATTATAGCAATTATACAGCAAATTAACCCGATGGAGCTGTTGACAGTCTGCATATTCGGTAATAATATGATGCCTGGAGGAGGATTTAAAACATGGTTAAAAAGACTGATAAGAAGGTTGTTATCTATTCCACTCCCGCCTGCCCCATCTGCAAGCGGGCGAAAGCCTATCTTGCTGAAAAGGGAATCGGCTATGAGGATATTGATGTTTCCGCCAGCGAAGAAGCCGCCCATGAGATGATTCACCGCTCGGGGCAGATGGGGACGCCGGTTATCTTTGTCGGCGAACAGATGATGGTGGGTTTTAATCAGAAAAAAATGGATGAGATGCTGGCTGAATAGTTATTTCTTCTTTTTATAATCCCTCGGCAATCCTGTACATATTATCGTAAGCCTTGCCGAAATCGGGATTGTTTGCCTCAAGCTTCTCCCTGATGGCTTTCATGCGGTGGATGAACTGCTGCTTGTCCTTTTGTTTTACAAGTTCAGCCCAATACTGGCAGCTTTTCTGAAACCGATTTTCAAAATCGGGCAGATTGGGTAAATTCATCTGCAGGGAAGCATAAAGATCCGGGTCCTCGGAGATGACGCTCTCTACAAGTGTCAATAGCACCTTATAGGTTATGCCGCCGATTGTCTCCATTTCCTTTAAACGCTCAAAACTAACAAGGCTATCGGCGGAAACTATAGCGATAAAATGAGCCAGCCCCAGAATGACAGCCATCATATCGTCATGTTCCCGGGGTGTCATCAGGCGGACTCTGGCTTCTTTTGTTTCCAGGTAAGACTTTACCTTTTCCGCCAGTCTGTTTTCCTGTTCATCTGTGGGTGTCAGCACGAAGTTCTGGTTGGCAAGGCTCCTGGCGCCGGGACCGAATACAGGGTGCGTTCCCAGCACCCGACCTCTTTTTATATGTTTGTGCATAGCCTCTACAGGCAACATCTTGACCGAAGTAATGTCAAGAATGGTCTGGTCAGGATGAGTGTGAGGGCTGAGTTGCTTAACGGTCTCTTCAAAATGGTCTACCGGCACCGATATCAAGATTACATCAGCCTGTTTGGCATCTTCAACATCGGTGGTTATAGAAACATTTAGCTGGCTTTTAGCTTTTTCAAGCTTTGGTTTGCTCCTGCCAATCAATAATACATCTTTGCCCTCTTCTAAAAGAAGGCGGGCAAACCAGCTCCCCATTTTGCCCGAACCACCGATAATGGCTACCTTCATCTTTTTACTCCCTGGCTTTCGGTTTGGCTCTGGGGTAGGAGCCAAGGACTTTCATAAATATAACATGGTCTTCAAGTTGCTCAAGCGTTTTTTTAACCGCTGAATCCTGACGGTGTCCATCGAAATCCAGGTAGAAATTGTAGTCCCAGGGTTTCTGCCTGGTTGGCCTGGACTCCAGTTTTGTCATGTTTATCTTATTCATTGCCAGTTGGCTAAGGAATTCAAACAAAGCCCCCGGTTTGTGTTTTACGGCAAAGACAACGGATGTTTTGTCATTGCCCGAAGGCGGCGCATCCTCTTTAGCAAGAACGAAGAAGCGGGTGAAGTTGTTCGGGTTGTCCTCGATGCCGCAGGTTATAATATCCATATTATAAATTTCGGCGGCTCTGGGGCTGGCGATAGCGGCACCATCGGTTATCATTTTTTCCTTTATAAACTTGACACTACCGGCGGTATCGTAGGTGGGTATAAGCTCACAGTTAAGGTGCTTTATAAACGCCTGACACTGCCCTAACGCTTGGGGGTGGGAGTAAATCTTTTTTATTGAACTCAGAGTTGCACTTGGGTTGGCTATCAGGCAATGAGATACCGGTAGCTCTATTTCACCACAGACCTTTAGGCTGGAATCCAGCAGCAGGTCATAGTTTCTGCTGATGCTGCCCTCAAGCGAATTCTCAACCGGGGCAATACCGAACTGGGATTCATCCTGCTCAACAGACCTGAAAACGTTTTCAAAACTTTCAAAAGGCTTTACCTGAATACCGGCGCCGAAGAAGTTTATCGCCGCCTCTTCGCTATAAGCCCCTATTTCACCCTGAAAGGCGACAATTGCCCCCTGGATGCTTTTGGATGTACTGAATACTTTACGGTAGATGCCTTCTATATCAGCCTCGTTTATCCCCTTTTCATGGGCTATTTCCCTTATATGCTCCAGGATTTTATTTTCCCTTTGTTTATCCTCTATCTGCTGTCCCTGTTTCCTTTTCAGACTGCCAATCTGCTCGGCGAGGCTTAGCCTTTCGGCTATAAGCTGCACAATACCGGTATCAACTTCGTCTATCTTTTTTCTCAGTTCTTCGATTTTCATCTTATCACCCTCGGTATCAGTCTGGCTCTCAAAGCGAAGTCGCAGAGAATTACCGCTATCATTGATTCTACGACGATTGTCGCCCGGGGAACGATGCAGACATCATGCCTGCCTTTTAATTCTAATTTGGAGGCGGTCATTTCCTTTATATTCACCGTTTGCTGGCTCTTTGCTATCGATGCCGTCGGTTTTATGGCTACCCTGACTACCAGAGGCATACCATTGCTTATACCACCGAGTATGCCGCCGGCGTTGTTGCTGCTGGTTACAAGCTTATCATTTTCTATTACAAACGGGTCGTTGTTTTCGGAGCCCTTTTTACGGGCTACCTGAAAACCGGAACCAAACTCCACTCCCTTTACCGCCGGGATGGCGAACAGGGCTTTGGCAAGCTCTGCGTCAAGGGCATCAAAGACAGGCTCACCCAGCCCGGCCGGCAAACCGAGTGCGATACCCTCTATAATGCCACCGAGGCTATCACCCTGTTTTCCGGCTTTTTCAATGGCGGCTGTCATTTTACGGGCAGCCTCAGCATCGGCACAGCGAAGTGGATTATTGGTTATATTCTGCCTTATTTCATTGAAGTCCTTATGACGGGCGGCTATACCGCCTATCTCAACGGTATGCGCCATAACCTCAATTTTAATCGGCTTGAGCAGCTTGCGGGCAATAGCTCCAGCCATAACGAAGCCGGCGGTGATTCTGCCGGAAAACCTGCCGCCACCGCGGTAATCACCGAAGTCCTCGTACTTAATGTGCGAGGTATAATCGGCTTGCCCCGGTCTTGGCAGGAACCTGCCCTTTTTATATTCGCTGGAATCTACATCCTTATTCCGTATTGCCAGACAGATGGGCGCACCGGTAGTATGGCCGTTGAAGATACCGGCAAGGACTTCGGTTTTATCTTCTTCCCTTCTGGTTGTCGAAGCAGGGCTCTCACCCGGTTTGCGCTTATCCAGTTCTTTCTGGATGTCTTTCTCAGTAATAGCCAGTCCGGCCGGGCAGCCATCTATGATAATACCAATGAGTTTTCCATGGCTTTCGCCGAAGCTGGTGATGGTAAATAGCTTGCCGAAACTATTTGACATTGAGCTTTACCTTTCCGCCCAGTTTTTCGAATGCCTGCCAGAAATGCGGGTATGTTTTGGAGACGCATTCGGCTCCGTCTATCGTTGTATCGCCGGTTGCCGCGCCGAGTATGCTGAATGCCATGGCTATCCTGTGGTCGCCGAAGCTGTTTATGGTTGCGCCAAACGGTTTTGAGCCGGTGATTATGAACCTGTCTTCCTCTTCGGTAACGGATATACCCATTCTTTCCAGCCCCTCTCTCAAAACAAGCACCCGGTTTGATTCCTTGAGCCTCGCCCGGCTGATGCCGTGAAAACGGCTTTCGCCATCGGCGACCGCAGCCAGTATAGCCAGCGTCGGTAGCAGGTCGATGCAATCGCTTAAATCAGCCGTAATCGCTTTCAACCCTGATTTCCTCACTGTGAATGAGTTTTTGTTTGTTATGACTTCAGCCCCCATTTCTTGCAGTAAGTTTAGCATTATTCGGTCTCCCTGAAAACTGTGGCTGTTGAGACCGGTTACCTCCACCTGCCCTGAAATAGCCCCCAGTGCCAGCAGATACGATGCCGAAGACCAGTCGCCCTCGACTGTGTATTCGGCTGGCTTATAATCCTGCCTGGATGTCTCAAACTGCAAAAGGTCTTCTGAAGCTTCTATTGAAATGCCGAATTTATTCAGGCAGTCCAGCGTCATTTCAAGGTATGGCTTTGAACCGGGCGGGGTTGTCAAGCGAATGGCTATGCCTGTCTCAGCCAGGGGCGCTATAAGCAGCAGGGCAGAAATAAACTGGGAGCTGATATCCCCCGGTAATCGCACAGTGCCACCCTGCAACCGGCCGCCGTCAACTATTACCGTTTTATCCTCAAGGCGGCATTTTGCCCCCAGTTGTGCCAGGGCTTCGAGCAATGGCGTTATTGGTCTGTTGGCGAGGGATGGACCCGGAACGAGGCAGCATCTGCCCGGAACGAGTGATGAAATGGCAGTCATAAACCTGAAAGTGGCGGCGGAATCTCTGCATAAAAGGTCTCCCTCCGGTTTATGCAGATTGCCACCATGGACCTGCCACCAGCCCTCCTCTTTATCTATATAAACACCTATCTGGCCTAAAACTTCAGCCGCAGCCTCGGTATCATCCGATATCAGGGGATTTAGTATCTGGCTTTCTCCATTCGCAAGGGCGGTGCACATCAGGCTGCGAATTGTATAGCTCTTGGAAGGTGGGGCGATTGCTCTGCCGTTTATTTCGCTGCTGCTAATCAAAACCTTCATGTTATTTTAACCTGGTTATAATAGTTTCGGCGACGGCGGCGATGTCCAGAGATGAGGTATCTACTTTGATATCGGCGGCTCTTTCATAGAAGGGCTGCCTGAACTCCAGCATCTCCCTGATTGTCAGTGCTTTATCACCCTTTGCCAGCAGCGGCCTTGTCGTGTTATCGGTGCCAACCCTCTGCAGTATTACCTCGGGCGAAGCAGTAAGGTAGACGACCACCGCCCCCTCTTTAAGGCGGTCAATGTTTATTTTATTTAGCACTATGCCGCCGCCACAGGCGATAACCTGATTATTTCCTTCGGCAACCTCCCTGGTTATTTCAATTTCAAGCTCACGAAAGGCTATTTCTCCGTGCTGGCGGAAGATATCGGGGATGGATTTGCCCGCCTTGAACTCAATGAGGCTGTCAAGCTCAATAAGCTCTTTACCGAGTTTTTCAGCCAGTATCTTTGCAACCGCAGTTTTGCCGGCTCCCATAAAGCCTATCAGGGCTATATTAGTCTTCATAATTTAATGCCTCTATGGCTTTCGTCTTCATTATATATATAGGGGCTTTAACTCCTGTCCATAGTTCAAAGGCTAAAGCACCCTGCCAGACAAGCATTTCAATGCCGCTGATTGTTTCGGCGCCAGCCGCCTCGGCTTCAGCCAGTAGCCTGGTCTTTAGCGGATTATAGACGACATCAAAAACAACCAAATCAGGTTTGAGCAACCTTGCCGGCAGCGGTGAATTATTGCTGTCAGGGTTCATACCGACGCTGGTGGCGTTAACCAGTATATCGGCAGCTTCCATAACCGATGAAAGGTTTTTTTCGTTTAGTTCCAATGCTTTAACCTCTCTTGCTGTTGATTGCGAGATACTGGTTGCCAGTTCAACCGCCCAGTTCATCTCCAGCTTGCGGTTGAGGATGACGATTTCAGCCCCCCTCTCGGCAAGGGTGAAAGATATTGCACGGGAAGCGCCACCGGCTCCCAGGATAACAGCCTTTTTGCCTTTGGGCTCAACCCCTCGTTCCAGCAGGGCTTTCAGGAAACCGCCGGCGTCTGTGTTATAGCCTTTCAAAATGCCGTTATTATTAACTATGATATTAACGGCGCCTATTTTCCCTGCCAGCGGTTCCAGCTCATCCAGAAGGGGAATGACGGCAACCTTATGAGGTATGGTTACATTTAATCCCCTTATATTAAAAGCCTTCAACCCGTCGATAGCTCTGGCAAGATTTTCTGCCTCCACCCTGAAAGGAATGTAAATATAATCCAGCCCCAGTTTGCTGAAGGCTGTATTGTGCATCACCGGCGATACGCTGTGTCCTACCGGGTCACCGATTAAGCCGCAGATTTTTGTATTACCTGATATCATTGTTCCACCATCTTGTATAAACTAAGTAGTTCGGTTACCGTCATCTGCCCCGGTGCCGATTGGGCATCCTTTTCAATGGCGGCATAGGTAATATAACCGCCGGCAAGCGGGCTAAGGATGCGGCTGGTCAGCCCCAGTGGACCCATGGCAAAGGCTATTATATTCACATCTGGAAACTCCGGGATGAGTTTCAGTATAGTGAGGTTATCATCCGCATTCTGGGCATAGGTGACCACCTTGCAGATATCGGCGCCGGCAGCCATCTGTTGCTTTACTATCTTTTTAAGGTTTTCAAGGGAAGGTGTTTGTTTTAAATTATGGAATGATAAAAGGCACTTTGCCTGCTTTTTAACAAGCGGCACTATCTTTTCCAGGTTTGGCGTTGTCAGTTCAATGTCAATGATTTTTGCCCCCAGTTGAACTGCTTTAAGAAGTTCAACTTTTCTTCTGGCTTCGCTATCCTGCCAGCTGCCGCCCTCTTCTTTGATACGGTTGCAGGCTATCCATGGTTTCTCAAGCTGTCTGGCTATATTCTGCCAGCTTTCGCCGATGAGGTCTATACGCACCTCAAAAAGCGCCACAAGCGGTTCAATCGCTTTGATTGCTTCCATATCACTATTAATAATTGAAGCGCAAATGGATGGCTTTTTCATTTATCTACTTAAAACCTCCTCAATAAGGGACGGGTTTACTTCATCGGTGATAAAGACTTCGCCTATCGCTTTGGGCAAGACGAATTTGATTTTACCGCCGGCAATTTTCTTATCGTGCTTCATTGCCTGTATGATTTTGCCGGTATCCAGTTTGGGCATTTTTACCGGCAGGCCGGCACCTTCCAGTAATGCCTTTAATCTGATTAACTCACTATTATCGAAGTAGCCCAGCTTCTCGGCGATTTCGGCTGCCACCATCATACCGATGGCAACGGCATGACCATGCTCCACCCCGAAATCGGATACTGTTTCGATGGCATGGCCCGTAGTATGACCGAAGTTCAGTATATTGCGCAAGCCCATGTCCAGCTCATCTTGGGTTACCACATTGGCTTTGATGCTCGCCGAACGGAAGATGACCTCCTCCAGCGCAGCATCGTCAAATGCCTTTATTTTGCCGAGGTTGTTTTCAATAAAAGTGAAGAATTCGCTGTCTTTTATAACGGCGCTTTTAATAACCTCTGCCATGCCGTTGGCAAACTCCTCTGCCGGCAGCGTCTTAAGTGTTGCCGTATCTGCTATAACCAGCCTAGGCTGGTAGAAAGCACCGATTTCATTCTTCAACTTGCCATGATTTACTGCCACTTTGCCGCCGATGCTGCTGTCAACCTGTGCCAGCAGCGTCGTAGACACCTGCACCAGCGGCAGTCCGCGCATATAGGTTGCCGCCACAAAGCCGGCCAGGTCGCCGATGACGCCGCCACCGAGGGCGAGAATGGGCGTTGTCCGCTCGGCATAGCAGTCGCTGAGCTCCGTATAAAGCCTGCCGGCAACATCAAGCGACTTTTGCTCCTCTCCATCGGCAACCGTTAGCATATCTACCTGGAAGCCATCGGCTGATAGCTTTTCTCTTAATGCATTGCCATATAGCTTTTGTACCACAGGATTGGTGATAATCACCAGCTTATCATTAAAGCCGTAATCTTTTAGATGTTTGCCAGCCTGCCCAAGCAGACCGCGGGCTATCAGAATATCATAGCTTCTATCACCCAGCCTGACACTAATATTTTTCATTTATGATACTCAAATCCCTTTGCGGTGAGTTTTCACCGTTTTGCTTATTTCCTTGCAGGTATCGATAATCTCCTTCAATTCATCAGGAGTTACCATCTGTTGGGCATCAACTTTAGCCTCTGCCGGGTTATAATGCGCTTCGATTGCCAGGCCACTGGCTCCGGCGGCTATGGCGGCACAGCTCATATTGAAGATAAGGTCGCGACGGCCGGCAGCGTGGCTGGGGTCAACCAGTATAGGTAGGTAGCTTTCCTTCTGAATAACCGGTACCGCCGCCAGGTCGAGAGTATACCTAGTGTAACTCTTGCCCTTGCCGACGGGCACTATCCCCCGCTCGCAGAGAATAACATCCTTGTTTCCCTCGGCGACGATATATTCAGAGAAGGAGAGGAATTCTTCAATGCCGGCACCAAAATGCCGCTTGAACAGTATCGGCTTACCTTCTTTAGCTACTGTGACAAGTAGGTCCTGGTCATACATATTTCTGGCGCCTATCTGTAATATGTCAACATATTCAGCTATAAGGCCAGCCTGCATTTCGCCTCTTACCTCGGTCATAACCGGCATGTCAAACCTGCGCCCGGCTTCACGTAGCCAGTCCAGAGCTTCCTTAGCCTCTTCTTTTCCCAGAGAACCCAACCCCTGGAAAGAGTGAACAGAGCTTCTCGGCTTGAAGATGCCGCCCCTTAGTATATCGGCGCCGGCTGCTTTTACTTCTTCAGCAATGCGGAACAATTGTTGCTTGCTCTCTACGGCACAGGGGCCGGCAATAAACACAGGCTCTTCACCGCCGATTTTAACGTCGCCTACCTGTACTATACGACTCTCATTTTTGCCCTCAAAGGAATCGCTATACTCACGGCTGATGAGCTTATAAGGTATCTCTACCATCCTGGCCTCCTTTACCCCGGGTAGAACAGCCAGGTGGGCAAAGGATATTTTGCTCTCATCACCGACAAGGCCGATAACCGTTCTGAATTCTCCCCTGGAAACATCAGCTCTTAGCCCATACTTCTCTACCTCCGCTACTACATTCTTTGTTTCTTCCGCCGTAGCATCCTTTTTCATTATAATCATTAAACCCCTCCTAATTATTGTATCTATACAAGATTGTGTTCGGTTTTATATAAATAAAAATCCTCCCGCCCGGGAGGATTTCTTAGTTTAGCAAATGTTGTTTAGGATTAAATTACGTACCAGAGCCTCCCGGGTGCGGCTGATG
>JBDRFC010000062.1:0-2418 GCA_043819155.1 Chloroflexota bacterium
GCAGGTGGCAAACATCGGCCAGTGAAAGTTTGACGTTGTATTTGTATTTAGCGGCATACTTACCGGCAAGATTAAGCATCTCGGGAGAGAAATCAACGCCATAAAGCTCAAATTCATTTACAAAGGGCAGGAAATCAGGCCCGTGGGCGCAACCGAGGTTAAGCAGCCTGCCCTTTTGCCATCGCTCTGCCAGCATCTTTAGTTCCGGGCTGAAAATAGAATGATGACGGAAATTATACCAGCTTGGCGCTATCTGATTGAAAACGTCATCTAATCTGTCGGCCAATTTGTATTATCCCCTCCACTATAGTTATCAGACAGCAGTTTAAGTTGTTGCCTTTTGTTAAAACTGATAGACTGAATATATCCCCATTCAGGAAGTATACAATGCGCAAACTATCCAGGACAATATCGGGCGTAACGCCGGTGGCGGTGATGACGCAGCCGGCGCAGTGTCCGGGCGAGTGTATCTACTGCCCGACATACAGCGACATTCCCCAGAGCTATACGCCGGAATCGCCGGCGGTGCTGCGGGCAATAAAGTGCGATTATGATGGAGGCAGGCAGGTTGAACTCCGGCTCAGAATTCTGACTGAAATGCAGCACCCCACCGGCAAGATAGAGCTTATAATAATGGGTGGGACATTTCTTGCCTGCCCCCCGGAATACCAGTACGGCTTTGTAAAGGACTGCTACGATGCCCTCAACGGCGTTAAATCTGCCAGCCTGCGGGAAGCACAGCGGCTTAATGAAACCGCAGAACATCGCTGCGTCGGCCTGTGCATTGAAACCCGGCCGGACTGGTGCCGAAAGGAAGACATAGAACGGATGCTTGAATTCGGCGCTACCCGGGTGGAGCTGGGGGTGCAGATACTGGATGACGAGATATACAAACTGGTAGGGCGGGGGCACAGGGTTGCCGATGTGGTAAAAGCCACCTCTTTACTAAAGCAATACGGCTTCAAGGTACACTACCACTGGATGCCGGGGCTGCCCGGCTCATCACCGCAGCACGATTTAGAGCTTTCCAAGATGATGTTTGAAGACGAACGCTTTAAACCTGACGGTTTGAAGCTATACCCGACGATGGTCGTTGCCGGCACCGAGCTGGAGAAGTGGTATAAAAAGGGACGCTACCAGCCATACGACAACGATGTTATGATAGATTTGTTGGCTGATATCAAGGCCGTCGTGCCAAAATATGTGCGCATATCACGGGTGCTGCGTGATATCCCGGCCAGGTTTATCGTCGCCGGCTTAAAGGACTCGCTACGCCAGCCTCTAAAGCAAAAGATGGAGAAAAGCGGGACGGTTTGTGATTGTATCCGCTGCCGGGACTACGGACATCGGCTGAAGGACGGCTGGCAAATCGGTGAGCCGAAACTGACCAGAATTGACTATAATGCCTCGGAGGGCAAAGAGATTTTCCTTTCCTTTGAGGATGAAAAAGAGACGCTGTTCGGCCTGCTGCGGTTGAGGGTTCAGCCGCAACCCCTGCCTGAACTGGAGCAGGCATATGGCAGCCCGGCGATTGTCAGGGAGCTGCACGTCTATGGGGCTGAGGTGGCTCTGGGCGGGCGTAAAGAGGCTGCCATACAGCACAGGGGGTTGGGGCGGCGGCTGCTTCTTGAGGCGGAAAGGATAGCCGCTGAAGAATTCGGCCTGGAGTATATTGCCGTTTTAAGCGGTGTGGGCGCGCGTGAGTATTACCGCAATGACCTGGGCTATAGTTTAGAAGCTGGCTATATGGTAAAGAAGCTGTAATGCCTGCAAACAAAAACGGGTAGTGCCTGAAATAACACTACCCGTTTTCACTATTCTTTAATTCTTAAAGTTAATTATTTAGCTGCCGTAAAGCGCCTGCAAGCCGGCGATATCCCCGGGTTCAAGGCTGCATTTCTTGGTTTCACCTTCGGTAGAATAGCCGTACATCGTCATTTCATTCAGTTCTTCTATGTAAAGGTCTTTTAAAATCAGAGTATGCCCAATTTCGTGGGTGGCGATATTACTGATATCCATTTTCAGGATATCACCGATTCCCCAGTCGAAATCTGTGCTGAATGTAATATCGAACTCAAGAATTGTTTTCGTCCTGGTGTCGACCCAGAAAGTGCAAACGGCTATAGCGTTGGGATAGTCCAGTTCATCCCAGGAAACAACATTCTCCTCGTCAAACGTAGCCTCGGTTGTTTCGGTTATGCCCCAGGTATCATAAAACAGGTCTACGGATGTTGCGGTGTCCCAGGTTTCAAAAGAAGCTGCGATTTCAGCGGCGGCAGCACTTTCGTCAATGCCATCTGGTATGGAACTAGTATTTATTGAGTATGGGACGTTAGGATTTTCGCCAGGCCATTTGATTCCGCCGCGGAAGGTCTTGTAGCCGTCATCAAGTAATTTTGAGGAGGCGCTGGCGGATGC
>JBDRFC010000063.1:0-3307 GCA_043819155.1 Chloroflexota bacterium
CAAGATACAGCTTTTCAATCTCAACTAGCAGCCTTCTTACCACCTCCAAGCGGGGTATTTCCCTGCCGAGTTCATCCGAAAGGCTTGTAGCCGGTAGCGCCATTTCTTCAAGGCATTCTGCCTTAAGATTCACGTTTATACCAATGCCTATAATGGCAAAATCAATGCCCTTGTTCTTAATCTCGCTTTCAACCAGTATACCGCATACCTTTTTGCCGTTAATCAAAACGTCGTTGGGCCACTTTATGCCTGACTGTATGCCGGTAATGTCCTTTATCGTATTCACCACTGCCAGTGAAGCCAGCATAATCAGGCATGGCAGGCAATCAATCTCCGGATACAGGATTACGGACAGGGCAATACACCCCGGCGGCGATTGCCAGGTACGCTGCAGCCGCCCCTTGCCCGCTACCTGCTCTCCGGCAATTATCAGCGTGCCTTCCGCCGCTCCTTCCAGGGCCTTGCCTCTGGCTATCTCCATCGTAGAGCCTAGTTGATGATAGTAATATACCCGCTTGCCGATCAGGCTCGTACCCAATCCTGCCGTTATAGATTCCTGTGTTAATTCTTCTTTCACGGGCTTTAATATAACACAACCGTTTATGAAATGCCTTCTATAAAAAATAAGTACCTGCATTTACCTCGCAGATACCTCTCTTAGAAGTATATTTTCTGAAATCTTATAGATACTTTTTTACTACTTCTTCCAGTTCCTTCAGTTCAAAGGGCTTTGTAAGATAGCCGTCGGCGCCGAACTGCATACCCAGCTTCTTGTTTAAATCATGGCCTACCCCGCTAAGCATAATCACCGGTATTTCTTTTAGTCCCGGTTCTGATTTAATCTTATAACAGGCCATATAACCGTCTACTTTAGGCATCATAATGTCCATAAAAATCAGGTTCGGTTTATGCACACGGGCGGCGCTCACCGCCTCTTCTCCGTCGCTTGCCTGAAAAACAGTATAGTCTTCGCTCAGCATGCTGCTTATAAGCAGCCTTACAGAAGGTTCGTCGTCTACTATAAGTACCGATTTTTTATCCATAAAGCTCTACCCCGGTTGGTTATCTTATCTTTAACATTACTGTTGCTGCTCCAGGGTTTCTTTTACTATTTTTCTCAGTTCGCTCGGGGTAAATGGTTTTGGCAAAAACGGTCTTTTGGTTTTTTCAATAAAGGGTTGAAGATTACCCGCCATTACATCTCCGGTAGTAAATACTATCCTGTCTGCCATATTCGGCACCTTTTCAATAATATGTTGATACAGCTCTTTTCCGTTCATTATCGGTGTTCTTATATCAATCAGGAGTAGGTCATATTCCTTTTCTTTCAGTTTTTCTTCAGCCAGCTTCCCATTTATTACAAGCTCTACCTCATAGCCTTCACTGCTCAGGGCTTTCATACAGATTTCACGGATTGCGGGTTCATCTTCAACCACCAGAATACTTTTTATATCTATGCTGGAGTTCCTCATCCTTTGCCCCCTTCTTCATCAAGCTTGCATATCGGGAGTTCCACTACAAACGTAGCCCCTTTACCCGGCTCGCTGAGGACAGATATTTTGCCTTTGTGCTCGGTTATTATGCCATGGCATATACTCAAGCCTAATCCGGTGCCTTTGCCTACTTCCTTGGTGGTAAAAAACGGGTCAAATATATGAGTCAGGTTTTCTTTGCTGATTCCGGGGCCGTCGTCAATAAAGATAACCCGGACTGTATCTTTTGTCCATTCGGTTTTTATCTTTATAACACCCCTGTCGTGCGCCTCTTCCATGGCATAACCGGCATTTACAATAATATTCAGAAATACCTGCTGCAGTTGAAAACCATCGGCGATAACATCCGGCAGGTCCGGTGCAAACCTGGTAATCACATCTATATTGCATACCTTCTGTTCATAGGCACGCAGACTCAGTACGGTGGCTATAATACTGTTTATATTTACCGGCTGCTTCGAAGGCGTATGCTTGTGGGCGAATGTCAACAGGTTTTTCACGACCTCTGAAGCCCGCATCGCCTCGTGGTGTATGATGGCTATGTCCTCTCTTATTTCGTTGGGTACATCCTTCTCTAGCAGCAGTTCCGAAAAGCCGATAACGCCGGTCAGCGGATTGTTGAGTTCGTGGGCAATACCCGACGCCAGTTCGCCTATGGAAGCCAGCTTGTCGGTAACTATCAATTGTTCCTCCATTATTTTTTTCTCGGTTATATCACGGAAGAAACCCTGGCTGGCTATCACCTTGCCGTTTGTTATACGCGGTATGGCGTTGCCTTCAATCAGAATTTCCCTGCCGTCTTTAGCCACAAATGTAGCCTGAATATTATTCACCGTCTCGCCGCTTATAATCCTCCTAAACATTTCATGGAAGTGCTTCAAGGACTTGGGGTGTATGATATCGAATAGTGTTATACCCGGTAATTCATCCTTGGTATAACCCAGTGTTTTAAACCAGGCCGGGTTGACGAAGATAAAGCTGCCATCCGGCGCAACGCTCTGTACTATATCAAAGGTGCTTTCAAATAGAGCGCGATAGCGTTCTTCGCTTTCTCTCAGCTCCTCTTCGGCTTGCTTGCGCTCAGTAATATCTTCCAGGGTGCCATCAAAATACAATACCTCTTCATCGCTATCTTTTACAGGTGCCTTTATGTCCGATACTACTATCTTGCTGCCGTCCTTTTTCTTGAATTTCAGCTCTTTCGTTACTGTCCCGGTAGCCCGGGACATTTCTTCTGAAACAGACCCTCTTTGCTCCGGATTTAAAAACAGGTTGCAAACATCCATACTTAATAACTCTTCCCTGGAGTAGCCGGTAATTTCCTGCATAGCCGGGTTGACCTCCAGAAAGCGTCCGGTTGGCCCCGGTGTGCTTCTGAATACTCCAAGCCTTACGTTTTTAACCAGGCCTCTGTATTTCTCTTCAGATTCATACAGCGCTTCCTGTACCTGTTTGCGTTCTTTTATATCGCGGACAAACACAAGATTATGCACTTCTCCCAGGTCAATGTAGCTGGCATTCACTTCGACATCTTTTATATTGCCATCTTTGCATTTATGCTGCGTTTCAAAGATATCTCTTCCGTTCTTCCTTATATTCTTAATATGCTGCATAATTTCATAGGGGCTTTCCACAGCTTCTATGTCTTTTATATTCTTTTCAAGCAGTTCTTCCCGTGTATAGCCTGCCATTTTACAGTATGCGTCGTTGACATCCAGTAGCTTACCATCGGCATCATTCAACCAGAAGCCATCAGGGGCATTTTGTATAATAGCCTTATACCTTTCCTGTTCACGCCTGCGCTCCGTGATGTC
>JBDRFC010000064.1:0-17480 GCA_043819155.1 Chloroflexota bacterium
AATCAGAATGGAGTAATTATGGGAGCTTTACCAAAACGAAAAATAACCAAGGCTCGCCGTGGGCAGAGACGCAGCCATGATAAGTTAACGCCACGTGCCCTCGTCAACTGCCCGCAGTGCAACAGCCCCAAATTGCCGCATATAGTCTGCCCCGTCTGTGGCACTTATGCCGGCAGGGAGGTTATCGAAATCAAGGGTCCGAAAAAGAAAGCGGAGTAATTTACCTTTAAGTAGCGCTGCTTTTGATATACAAGAGAGGTACTGATGGTGATTGAACCGGCAAAGGTAGCCTATATTTTCCCGGGACAGGGTTCCCAGTATGTAGGTATGGGACGTGACCTTTACGATAGCTCTGATTCAGCCAGGGCAGTCTTCGGGCAGGCTGATGAAGCGCTCGGTTTTTCATTATCGCAACTGTGCTTTAACGGCCCTGATGACGAACTCCGACAGACAATCAATGCCCAGCCGGCAATAGTTACTGTCAGCCTCGCTTTGTTATCTGCTATCCGTGATTCAGATAACAATTTACCCGCCCCGGCCTTCGTTGCCGGCCATAGCCTGGGTGAATACACGGCACTGGCTGCCGCCGGAGTGGTCGACTTCGCCACTGCCATTTACCTTACCCGTGAGCGAGGCCGTTTTATGCATCATGCCGGCATGGAAAATCCCGGAGGGATGGCGGCGGTAATCGGGCTGGACGAGGCGATACTGGCTGATATATGCACCCGGAGCGATGCTAAAATAGCCAATTTCAACTGCCCCGGCCAGCTTGTAATCAGCGGCGATAAAGATAGCCTGGACAAAGCAATAGAACTAGCCGAAGCTAAAGGAGCCCGCCGTGTCGTCCCACTGCAAGTAAGCGGAGCTTTTCATACCCACTATATGCAGCCGGCGGCAGATAGCCTGGCAGAAATTATAGCCGCCATTCCCTTTGCTACGCCGCAAGTTCCCATCATAGCCAATACAACAGCCGGCGAAATTACGACTGCCGAAATGGTAAAGGAAGAGCTGCTGAGCCAGCTATGCAATAGTGTGCAATGGCAACGCAGCATAGAATATATGATTTATAGCGGTGTATCCACCTTCATAGAGATAGGGCCTGGTAAGGTTCTCAGCGGCTTAATCAAACGGATTGACAGGGACGCCAAGACAATAAACATATGTGATGTTGAATCCGTCACAAAACTAGCCAATGTCCTTGATTAAAACTCATAATTTTCAAGCTGTATAGGGAGTATTTGCATGAATCTTAAAGACAGGGTTGCCATAGTTACCGGCAGCGGGCGCGGTATAGGGCGAGCCATTGCCCTTAAACTGGCTGAAGCCGGAGCAAGCGTAGTGGTCAATGATATAGGCAAAGCGGCTGAGGAAGTATCCCGGGAAATAAGAGCTATGGGTAAACAGAGCCAGGCGGTTATGGCCGACGTTAGCTCAACCCCCGATGTTACCAATCTTATAGAAACCGTCACAAACAAGTACGGCAGGATTGATATCCTTGTAAACAACGCCGGTATTAATCGCGACCAACTCCTTGTAAGAATGTCTGACGAAGACTGGGACAATGTAATTAATATAGACCTGAAAAGTGTTTTTCTGTGTACAAGGGCCGTATTGAGACCGATGATAAAGCAACGCTGGGGCAGGATTATAAGCATTTCCAGTATAGTCGGGCTAATAGGTAATGCAGGTCAGGCGAACTATGCTTCAGCCAAAGCCGGCATCATCGGTTTTACCCGCTCCACCGCCAGGGAAGTAGCCTCCCGGGGTATTACCGCTAACGCCATCGCCCCCGGTTTTATCGACACCGAGATGACGCAGAAGCTACCCGAAAACCAGCGGCAGGAACTCATTTCGCGCATCCCATCCGGCCGCCTTGGCTCCCCCGAAGATGTGGCGTCAGCCGTTTGCTTCCTCGCTTCGGAAGAAGCCGGCTACATAACCGGGCAGGTGCTGACCGTTGACGGTGGTATGACTTAATAGATACATTCCACAATTTCACCCAAGACTGCTATAATACTGATTTGAAAGGTATACCCATGGCGGGATCAAGAAGAAAAGCAAGAATAACAGTATTCCAGGCGCTATATGAAATTGACTTCACCGGCCACAATGTGGATGATGTCGTCAACAATCTACTGGCTGATAAAGGATTATCCGAAGAGAATAACGCCTTTGTCCGCCAGCAGGTGAGCGGTGTTATTCTTAACAAGCAGGAGATCGATGAAAATATAAAGCGATTTGCTCCTGCCTGGCCTATAAACCAATTGCCAACAGTTGACCGCAACATTTTAAGGTTTGCAATATTTGAGCTTTTAATGGATAATAAAGTGCCAATCAGCATAGCAATAAATGAAGCTGTAGAACTGGCAAAAAAATTCGGCAGTGATAGTTCGGCAAGATTTGTTAACGGAGTTTTAAGCTCTGTCAGCACACTTGTTACTAGATAGATTAATGGAGGTAGAGTATGGCAACCGTTTCCGAGCGACTTAAAAATTTAGTCGTTGAACAATTGGGAGTCGATGAAAACGAAGTAGTCCTGTCAGCTAAATTTGTTAATGATTTAGGCGCCGATTCCCTGGACCTCGTAGAACTGATAATGTCTATAGAGGAGGAGTTTAGCACCGAATCGCAGAAGATTAAAATCTCCGATGAGGATGCTGAAAAGATAGTAACCGTTCAGGATGCTATCGATTACCTGAATGATTCAGGCATCTCAGATAAGATTATCTCAAAGAATCCCCCAAAAATCACTAATGAGGCTGTATTAAAAGATACCGCAAAGGAAGATAATAAACAGAAAAAATAAACTGCGGTATACACAAGTTAAGCTAACTAGCACCAGATCAGTTAGTGGCTTGTTTTGTTAGCTTTGCCGGCTGCAATCGTGCTTATAACCGGCAGGCTAATGCACTTTTCGGCAACCTTTCGGAAGTGAAAACCATAGACAGACAGGCTTATTGCCAGGGGCAATGAGTGGGGACGCCGGAACAGGGTAGAGAGCACGAGCTTCCAGAAGTATCTTTTGCCCTTTCCCCAGATACCCAGAAACCATATGGATTTTACAAAAGCTATTAAATGATAAAGCCTCAACCGTGATGAGCCCTTCTTCTTTTTAGGTTTGTATTCCTTCAGGCAGGTTTTTACACGTTCATAATACTGCCTGGGTGAATAAATTGTCTTCAGGATATGTTTATATCCGTTTACAAGCGTTTCGTATTTCATCTTGGGGATGAAGTTTATAGAGCAATCTGTATTGTCGCCGGAGAAATTGTCCAGCAAGCGGCGTTCCTTTTTCAAGCGCTGGTATAACCTGGTACCACGAGGGGCATTAAGCAATCCGACCATAGCGGTAACGATGCCGCTCTTTTGAATAAAGTTGATTTGGCTCTTGAAGATGGAGAGCGGATCGCTATCAAAGCCGACGATAAATCCTCCCTGAACCTGAATGCCATAATTCTGTATTTTTTTGACGGCGGCTATCAGATCACGCCCTTCATTCTGGTGTTTATTACACTCAGCCAGGCTTTCCTCATTGGGGCTTTCCACGCCGATGAAGACCGTATCAAAACCGGCGTCCACCATCAGCCGCATCAGCTCTTCATCATCAGCCAAGTTTATAGATGTCTCTGCCAGCAGGACAAAGGGGTACTTCCTTTTCTGCATCCAGCCGATTATTGCCGGCAGTATTTCCTTTTTCAGCTTCTTTTTGTTGCCGATGAAGTTATCATCAACCACGAAAACACCGGCCCGCCACCCATGTTGGTAGAGCGCTTCAAACTCAGCCAGTATCTGGGTTTTATCCTTTGTTCGTGGTTTATGCCCGTTGAGGACAACGATATCGCAGAACTCGCAGTTATATGGGCACCCCCGTGAGTACTGAATGTTCATTGAAGAGTAGTGTTTCATATTGACAAGGGACCATTTTGGTATGGGGGTTTTTGTTATATCCGGCCTTTCGGTTGATGTATAGATAGGCCGGGCATTACCCGTTTTTAAATCATCCAGGAAAGACGGCAAGGTAACTTCAGCCTCATCAAGCACAAGGTGTTCCACGCCGCTAAAATCTTCATATTCGGTGGTGAAAAGGGGACCGCCGGCGACAACCTTCGTCCCGAGTTTATTACAGCGGGCAATGACCTCCCTGGCTGCATTGCGCTGCGTCACCATGGCGCTGATAAAAACGTAGTCCGCCCACCTGATGTCCTTATTCTTTAAGCCTTTGGCATTCATATCCACCAGCTTTAACTGCCATTCCTCGGGCAGCATTGCGGCTATTGTCAGCAAGCCCAGTGGCGGAAAGGATGCCCTTTTGTTAATAAATTTCAGGGCGTGCCTGAAGCTCCAAAAGGTATCCGGGTAGCTTGGATAGACGAGAAGTATTTTCAAAGCGGGCTCCTTTGGTCAGGTGAGTTAAAGTATAATTATAACACGCCCCATTCTGATAACCAAATACTTCCAGCGATGTGGGCTGGGAATTACCCCACCACCCCCAGCACCTCCTCCAGTACCTCCCGCCATTTACTGCCAAGTTTCTTATAGTCCAGCCTCAGCTGGATTAAACCGAACTTTATGCCTTCCCTTAAAACCGATTCCAGTTTATTTTTATAGAAGCGCATACCGGAAAACAACCGCAGCACAATTTGTCCGTCCTCTGTAGAGATTGATTCTATGCCTGCTCTAGCCGCCAGCAGTTTTATCCTGACTGCATAGAGCAGATTCTCTACCTCCGGCGGCATCTCACCGAACCTGTCTTTAAAATCATACCTCAATACCTCGATCTGCTCTTCATTCTTTACCTCCGCCAGCCTGTGGTAAAGCTTCAGCCGTGTGTTTGCATCAGGAACGTAACCCTCCGGAATATAGGCAGGCAGGGGCAGGGCAATGGTGGGCGGGGGGAGGCGCTTCGTCTTATCTACGGGCTCACCTGCCTGCCTTGCTTTTGCCTCTTCCACCGCCTCGCTCAGCAGACGGGTGTACAGGTTAAAACCAACGGCGGTTATATGCCCGCTCTGCTTAGTGCCCAGCAGATTACCGGCGCCCCGGATTTCCAAATCTTTCATAGCGATACCGAAGCCGGCGCCAAGCTCGGTAGCCTCAAATATTGTTTTCAGGCGTTTACGGGCGTCCGGTATCAGCCGCTTGCCCTTATCATATGGAAAATAAGCATAAGCCATATTGGCACCCCGGCCGACGCGACCCCGCAATTGATACAGTTGCGTCAAGCCGAACTTATCCGCCTGGTCTACAATCAGGGTATTGGCGTTAGGTATATCCAGCCCGGATTCTATAATGGTTGTGCAAACCAAGACATCGATATCGCCCCTGATAAAGCCCGCCATCACCTTCTCCAGCTTCCCTTCAGGCATCTGGCCGTGGGCGACGGCTATCTTTGCTTCCGGCACAAGTGCTTCCAACTTTCCGGCTACATGATTTATACTGCGCACCCGATTATGGACGAAGAACACCTGCCCGTTGCGCTCCATTTCCCTGAGTAGAGCTTCCCTAACCAGCCTGTCATCATATTGGGTAACATAGGTTTTTACCGGCAGCCTTTCGGTGGGAGGTGTTTCCATAACACTCATATCGCGTACTCCCACCAGCGACATATGCAGGGTGCGGGGTATCGGGGTGGCGCTCAGGGTGAGGACATCCACCTGCCGCCTCATTTTTTTAAAGTGCTCCTTGTGGCTTACGCCGAAGCGCTGCTCTTCATCGATAACCAACAACCCCAGGTCTTTGAATATAACATCCTTTTGCAGCAGGCGATGGGTGCCGATACAGATATCCACACTGCCGGAAGCCAGCCCGTCTATGGTTTCTCGCTGCTCCGCGGCACTTCTAAAGCGGCTGAGCATCTCGACCCTTACCGGGAAGGCGCCCAGCCTTTGCCTGAAGGTAAAGAGGTGCTGCTGTGCCAGCACAGTAGTCGGCACAAGGAAAGCTACCTGCTTATAGTCCATAACTGCCTTGAAAGCGGCACGGATGGCAACCTCCGTCTTGCCATAGCCGACATCACCGCATACCAGCCTGTCCATAGGCTTGGGTTCCATCATATCTTCCTTAACCTGCTCCTGAACCACTATCTGGTCAGGGGTTTCCACATATGGAAAGGAAGCCTCAAGCTCCTGTTGCCATACAGTGTCCTCAGAGAAAGCAAAGCCATCCACCACCTGGCTTGCGGCATAAAGAGCCAGCAGCTCCCGTGCAACCACTTCCGCCGATTCCCTGGCTTTCTGCTTGCTTTTGGTCCATTCCTGGGTACCAAGCCTGTTAAGGGCAGGTTGCCGGTCACCGGCGCCTATATAGCGGCTGACGCGGTCTATCTGGTCAACGGGGACATATAATCTATCGCCGGCGGCATACTGTAATAAGAGATATTCCCTTTTAACTCCATTACCGCTCATAGTAGTAACGCCGGCAAATCTGGCAATACCATGCTCGACATGAACCACGTAGTCTCCAGGAGTTATGTCAACAATGGATTCAATGCGGGCTGCCGGTTGTTTTTTTACCGGCCGCCTCTGTTTTATAAAACCGAATATTTCGTTATCGGTAAAAAGGTGGGTGTTATCATTCATAGCCCACCCCCGGTTCAGCATACCCTGCACCAGTGTCAGCGAACCGGGCGGAGGTGCTTCCTCTACCTCTGTAACAGGTACAGCGATAACGTCTTTCTCCGCCAGCAGCTCAGATAAACGGCTCGCCTGGTGGCTGATCAGGATAATCCTCTTTCTCTGCCGTAATAGCCGCTTTGTTTTTTCAATGAATTCCGGTAGCCGTCCGGCATAATTTATATCCTGCGCAAAATTAAGCCGCCCTGCCCTGTCACTGTCATCAAGCCAGCTTGTAAGCGACAAACGCTTCTGTTTGTTTAACCTGGATTCAAGCTCATTCCAGGTGAAATATGGCTTCGGCAGGTTATGTGGTAAATCACCCATTTCCAGTTTGTAATCGAGCAGCTCTATGGCTTCAGTATCCAGGGATTCTGTAGCCTCCCGTATAGCTTCTGTTTCATCCAGAATCACCAGCGATTGCGGTGGCAGGTAATCAAGAATGTTGCCATCGCTTAGCAACTGTGTATAAAACCCGGCATTTTCTGGTACCTGGCCTTCAAGCAGCACGTCTAATTCCTGCTGAAATTGCTGCTTTGCCAAATCATTACACTCCCCGCAATCAATATCTCTGATAGTCTTCTCCAGTTCTATTCTATCGCCGAACGGTATTGCCAGCATTTCGGTAGCCGGCCCGATATCAATCTCCGGTATTGTTTTTAATGAGCGCTGGCTTACCGGGTCAAAAAGACGGATGCTATCTACGGTGTTACCGAAAAACTCAAGCCTGGCAGGCAGCTCACCGGTGGGCGGGTAGATATCTAAAATACCGCCACGGCGGCTTATGCTGCCCGGCACTTCAACGATGCTTTCCAGTTTATAACCAATTCTTTGCCAGCGGCTGATAAGGCTGAGTGGTTCAACATCCATTCCCAGCTTCACCTTATGCCAGGCAGAGGTAAAATGATTGTATTTCGCTACTTTCTGCATCAGCGCCGGAACTGAAGTAACAACCAGCGGAAGCTCCTTTTTTGGTTCAGGATCTGCCAGGAGCGCCAGCGTCCGTATCCTCTCCATCACTATTGAATTATCGGAAACAACACGTTGATAGGGCAAGGCACCGGGTTCGGGGAAAAGAGCCGCCTGAACGCCTGTCCAGGCGGTAATCTGCTCCTGGAGTTTTCTACTGTTTTCCGGCTGAGCGGTAACCACCAGCAACGGCAAGCCCAGCTCTTTATACACAGCAGCTATAATATAGGGCTTGGCGGTATCCAGTATTGATATACCGGCACCGCTACCTGGCTGTTTTAGCCCCTCTATAAGCCGGCGATAGGCTGGCATCTCCATTGCCAGATTTAAAAGACTGGTGATTTTCAATACTTTTTCCTCAAACACCTCTAGGGCTAGTCATAACGGACTAGCCCTTAAGTAACAGTTTAGCACAGTATATTTTCTTGTCCAACTTTGATAGCCTTGCTATAATGAAGTAAACTTACAGGTTTGGTTCAATTATATGAACAGTAAATCTCTACTTTATAAGCGTATCGTGGTGAAGTTCGGCACCAACCTCCTCACCGGAGGCAGTGATTGCCTGAATACAGATATTATGTCAAGGTTGGTCTCCCAGGTAGCCAGCCTCCATCACGAGGGAATTGAACTGGTAGCCATATCTTCGGGGGCTATTGCCGCCGGTAGATATAAGCTTGGGTTAACCGAGGAGCCGAAGGGTATTCCCTATAAACAGGTACTGGCTTCAATAGGACAGAGCCGCCTGATGAACGTTTATGAGCAACTCTTTGGGCAGCACGGCATTACCGTTGCCCAGGCTCTGCTTACAAAGGCTGACCTTTCAGACCGCGCCGGTTATCTCAATGCCCGCAATACCCTGCTGGCTTTACTGGAGCTGCGTGTTTTATGCATTATAAATGAAAACGATGTGGTAGCTGTTGATGAGATACAGGAGGCAAAGTTCGGTGATAATGACAATCTATCAGCCATGGTTGCCAACCTGATTGACGCCGACCTGCTGATAATGCTCACCGATACAGCCGGGCTATGTAGCGCTGACCCACGGCGTCATCCTGATGCCCGTCTCATCAATCAAGTGGAGAAAATAGACACCGAGATCGAACGCCTGGCAGCCGATACGCCCAGCAAGATGGGCACCGGCGGTATGATTACCAAGATTGAAGCTGCCAGGCTGGCTACCGCATCTGGGGTAACGGTAGTTATAACCGATGGCCATTTGCCGGATGTTATTCTCAAGCTGGCTGCTGGTGAAGCTATCGGTACGCGCTTTCTACCGTCTGCATTAAAACTGGAAAGCCGCAAGCGCTGGGTGCTGAGCGGGCTGTGTGTTAGAGGCAAGCTCTTTATAGATTCCGGAGCCGCTAACGCTCTCGAAAAAAAGAACCGCAGCCTGCTGGCTGCCGGCATAGAAAGGGTTGAAGGCAAATGCAAGCGCGGTGATATTGTCAACATCTACAATTCACAAGGCACACGTATCGGGTGTGGCATCAGCAACTACAGCTCTACCGATGTTGAAATTATAAAAGGGGCTCACTCAGGGCATATTGCAGAATTGCTTGGCTATGACTATGGCAGTGAAGTAGTGCACCGAAACAACCTGGTAATTTTTTAAGGAGAGTATATTTATGAATATTGGCAAGCTTAGTTCCTATGATGGAGATTTTACGGTTGAAGTTGACTATAAACTACACGATGGCTCGGAACTGGGCTGGTGGGGGGAATTCGTACTTACCGAGTACCGCCGTCTAAGTGATGGTGACGGCTATATTATTGAATTTGAAGACGGCCGTAAGGGCAGGTGTTTTCTAAAAAAGAAGGTTAACCGCGCCGTCTATGGGCTTTCACCACTCTTTTGCTATCATTTCAGGGGGAACAGCTTGCTTGAGTAGTAAACCGATTAACATTAAAGGCAAAAGGCATTGATTTTTGAAATGAGGATTCTTAATGGCTATCCACTACAGTAATGGTACCGGTCAGCTGCATACTAAGGAAACCAAACAAACTGTTGCTCAGATTAATTATCGCCTCACTGAGACCGACCCGACAAAATATACAAAAAAGAAATGGTGGGGAGAGTTCTCTGCAAGTAAAGAGCTAAAGGAATTAAAGGAATCCATCATATTCAGGATTGAGTTCGAGGACGGCCGCGATGGTGATTGCGCTGTCTGGGCAAATACTGAAACCCAGGATGACACGAGTTCCAAGCATCACCATAATTACCACTTCAACGGCAGGGGCAAGATGGGGCAGGACTTCAGAAGCGGAAAATAGGAATAAACGAATTGTTTATTATCACCAGATAGCATAAAGTTAAGACTATCGGCTAAGTCATAAAGCATCGGAGGATTAAAATGGAGTCAATAAGCGAGGAGCTGGAATTAAAAGCAAAATCCGCTAAAACCGCCTCCAAACGACTGGCATATATCTCTACCGAAATAAAAAACAGGGCGTTAAATAATATCGCCGATGACCTGCTGGCTAAAAGCAATGATATACTGGCTGCCAATAAACTCGACTACAAAGCAGCCGAAAAATCCGGTATGAACACCGCTATGCTTGACCGCCTGTTACTAACAGAAGAACGGCTTAAATCCATGGCCCAGGATGTGATGGCAGTAGCCGCCCTACCCGACCCTATCGGTGAAGTATTAGAGATGCGCACCCTGCCCAACGGTTTGATAATTAGTAAGAAACGAGTACCCCTGGGCGTCATCGGGGCTATATACGAGAGCCGCCCCAACGTCACCATAGATATCTCCAGCCTGTGCCTTAAGTCCGGCAATGCCATAATTTTAAGGGGCGGTAAGGAATCAATACATTCCAACATCGCCCTGGTAGAATTGGTACAGAAAGCTGTAACCAGAGCCGGTGTGCCAGATGGAACCGTCCAGTTCATTGAGAATACCGACCGCAGCCTTGTAAACCGGATGCTTAAAATGGGTAGCTACATTGACCTCATCATCCCCCGCGGTGGCGCCGGACTAATAAAGTTTGTTAAAGAAAACGCCGTTATGCCGGTGGTCGCCGGTGGAATCGGTGTTTGCCATACCTATGTTGATGAAAGCGCCGATATAGATAAGGCGGTGGCAATTGCCTTTAATGCCAAGGTACAACGGCCTACCGTTTGCAACGCCCTTGATAGCCTGCTGGTGCATAAAGACATCGCCGTTACCTATCTGCCTTATGTAGCCACCGAACTTGCTAAAGCCGGGGTGGAGATGCACTGTGATGAAACATCTCTGTCTATCTTAAAGACAATCTCTAACCTAAGGCTATCACCGGCTACGGATGAGGACTGGGGCAAGGAGTTTCTGTCACTGGTGATAGCTATAAAAGTAGTGGCTTCGCTGGATGAAGCCCTGGAACATATTGAACGCTATGGCTCCGGGCACTCAGAGGCTATAGTCGCCGAGGATCATGATTCAGCAATGCGCTTCCTGAACGAAGTTGATGCCGCCTGCGTCTATGCCAATGCCAGCACCCGCTTTACCGACGGTTCTCAGTTCGGATTGGGGGCAGAGCTTGGTATCAGCACACAGAAAATGCATGCCCGCGGCCCGATAGGTTTAAAAGAGATAACCTCTTACAAGTGGATTATCTTCGGTAGTGGGCAGATAAGACCATAAATTATTTAATCTGCCAAAGCCGCCTGCTGGATTTCAAACAGCTGCCCGATGCCCTTTTCGGCCAGGGACAGCACAGAGTCAAACGTTTCCTTTGAATATGGCTTTGTTTCAGCCGTGCCCTGAACCTCTACGAAATCACCTTTACCTGTCATTACCACGTTGAAATCAGCCTCGGCATTAGAGTCTTCATCGTAACAGAGATCAAGCAATATGTGGCTGTGAACAATACCGACACTGGCAGCGGCAACGGCGCTCTTCAGCGGATTTGAGGATACTATCCCCATATCGTTCAGGGTCCTTACCGCCTTATGCAGGGCAATATATGAACCGGTAATGGCAGCCGTCCTGGTACTGCCATCAGCCTGCAATACATCACAATCAACAACCAGCGTCCTCTCCCCTAGCTCGGAGAGGTCTGCTATCGCCCGCAGCGAACGCCCGATAAGGCGCTGTATTTCCTGGCTCCTGCCTGAAATCCTGCCCCGTGAAGAATCACGCGGGGTACGAGTGACTGTTGCCCGGGGCAACATGGAATACTCGGCGGTAATCCAACCGGTGCCACTTCCCTTCAGAAAATGAGGTACCCTTTCCTCAACGCTAACCGAACATACTATCCGCGTTTTGCCCATCTCTATCAACACCGAACCCTCAGCAAAGCTCTGGTAGCCTATCGTTATTTGTACCGGTCTCAACTCGTCATAGGTGCGCCCGTCTATTCTTTTCAATTACAAACTTTCCCTTCCGATATTAAATGTATTCAGAGTATAGCATTGTCGGCTTAAGCCAGCAATCGTTACTGCCCTTGAAATAATTCCTTTATCAGAACAGCCTGCCGATGGCGGGTGGGTGGGAAACTAAAGCTATCAATAACTATGAGGAGGGGATGGGTAGGGTAATTAAAGTATCAAAACTGATACACACGTGCCAAAACTTCCTTGAGCATCGGCACCGTCTGATATTTACCCATATCTTCCGGCCTTATCCACTTCTTATCACTATGCTCCCAGTCTATCTTTACCTTATTCGGCTCTTTTATACGAAACAGATAGGAGTGAACCACCCATCTGACACCTTCATCTTCAGCCTCAAGCAAATCACCTTTCGCCAGAAGTTTCACATCTTGCGGGCATAAGCCAGCTTCCTCTTCTATTTCTATTAAGGTCTGCTCATCAGCCGTCGTCTCTACATAGCCGCTAATGCCAGCCCATTTACCCTTAAAACTGCCAACCGCCCGACTGCGGCGCAGAATAAGTATCCTGCCTTCGCACTCAAGGAAGCAGGTTACGACATGTTTTTCAGGAAGTTCTTTCATTAATTAACCACCCCCTTGCTAATCCAGCCCCAGCAGATACTCCTTCAGCCAGGAAAGGGCAGCTTCAGCCGCCGCCTGCTTGTTTTGCCGCCGATTGCCTTGAAAGTTGTGCTTACGACTGAACGTTCCAGCCCTGTGCGACAAGCCAACATAGAAAAGTCCTACCGGTTTACCCTGCGTAGCACCACCAGGCCCGGCGATACCGGTATCCGCCAAACAAATATCGACACCAAGCGCCTTCCTGCCGCCCCTCGCCATCTCCTCCGCCACCTGGGGGCTCACCGCACCATATTTCTTAATGGTTTCCTCCATTACTCCGACAAGGGCAATCTTTGCCTGATTGCTATAAGCCGTAACAGAACCCTTATAATAATCAGAGCTACCCGGTATATTCGTTATGAGATATGATACCAGCCCACCGGTAGCAGATTCGACAAGACCCAGGGTTAATCCCTTTCGGTTAAGCAGATCGCCAATCTCTTGCTCTATACCTTGCATTCCAGCTCCACCAGGCACATAAATACACCAACTTTAACTATATTAGTAGAGATTATTGATTTTTAGGTATACTGGTGTTATTATCCTTGTTAATATAAATTATATCTGAATCAGAGATAAAAGAATAGGATAGTTATAACCAAAGTTACTGTTATATACAGGAGGTAATAATGAAAATAGCATCTTTAACCTGTACTGTAATCGGTTTACTGGCTGCGCTAATGGCTGGCCTTACAGCCTTAGCAGTATCCCCTGGATTTGTTGATTTCGGAATGGGGCTTGGGGATTTCGATCTGGATTCTATAAAATCTATTTTCACAACTGCATTCTGGGGAGGACTAGCAGCACTAATATTTCTTGCCGCCATTGCCTTCGGCGTTATTGCAGAAAAAGAATAGTAAAAGGTTATTGATCCTCTTGCTATCCATTATTCAGTATGCCAATTCCAGAGAATAAAACCATAATATCCGTAAGGGTTTACCCAAACGCCAATAAAAATGAAGTGGTAAGCTTTATAAGCGATATTTTGCGTATCAGGATTTCGGCGCCGCCGGTAAATGGTAAAGCCAATAAGGAGTTAATAGCTTTCCTCAGCCGATTGTTTGGCATAAGTAAAGACAGTGTCAGCATCATAAAAGGTCATACTAACAGGAACAAGCTAATCTCCATTGATGGATTGAGCCAGGATTCAATATCAAAGCTGTTGTTTCCGGATAAAGACAAATAGGAAATCATCCGGATAGCTTTCAGCTCCAAACAAACTGCTATTTATTTATTGCCCACCTGATGCAGTTCTTTCGAATAGCCACACTTTATACAGTGATAAGACTTGTTGTCATTATGTTTTTCGATTACCATTTCCAGGTCACAATGCGGGCAAAATTCTTTTGCCCTCGGATGCATATAACCACATTGCAGACAATGATCAAGCAACATACTTTCTTCAATATCAAGAAAAACGTCACCGCCACATTTGGGGCAACCCTTCATTCTCCACATTACCATTTTATTTCCACCCTTTAGAAATACTTAAATAGACCAGGCACGCGACTACTGGTTTGAGATCTATCCATTTTCTATAGAAGATTTTAAAACAAGCGGCTAAACCTGTATGTAACTTTAGTCTCAACCAGAAAGATTGCAGTAAGAGGGGTAGAAAAAACTAACAAAGATTATGGGGGTAAGCTTGTAATTGAAATGCAGAAATATAAAGATATATAATAACCGCTTCGGGTTACTGTTCCAGGACTATCTCAAAAGGACAACTAATAGCTCCGATGGCACAAACAACCTCACACTGGATACACCAATCGCATTCAAATCCTTCTACTATAACCACAACGCCATCAACAAGTACGAGGCCGTTTCGCAGGCATACGCTGATGCATAATCCGCAGCCATTACACTTTTCCTTATCTATATTTGGCGTCATCATATTTATCGGCTCTCTTTTCTTATTTTATTGCAGTATTTGTTACCCGTCTGTGACCTTTGTCTCAAAGAGAGGGCTCACGATATTATTAAGCGCCTCTCTATCTTTAATTATAATGCGGTGCCTATCTATTTTAATAAACCCGCCTTCTTCCAGTGTTTTAAGTGAACGACTGACCACCTCCCGAGCGGTGCCGGCCATCGCCGCCATATCACGCTGTGTCAGTCTCAGCCCAAGCGATGCTCCATCTGTGGCATATTCAAGGAGTATCCTGGCTACCCGGCCAATAACATGCCTGAAGGATAGGTCTTCGACAAGCGCTATAAGGTGACGTAATCTGCCTGCCATAACCTTGATTATATTTATTGTTACCTGCGGATAGCTACGCAGAATATTGCCTATATCATTCCTTCTTATACCGTAGAGAGTAACCGGCGTCATAGCCTGGGCACTTGCCGGATTTACATCCCCATCAAATACAGGTACTTCGTTAAATGTTTCCCTGGGGCGTATAATAGCCAGTGTTTGCTCTTTGCCATCCGCCGATGTCTTGAAAACTTTCACCGCTCCGGAAGCGATAAAATACAATGCCTCGGCTGCCTCGCCCTCAAGTACTATCATAGCTCCATGGTCATAGTTCTTTTCAAAAACGAGCCTGCTGATAGCCTCAAGCTCAATCGAACCGAGACCTGAATAATAAGGCGAAGACTTAAATAACTCTAACTTTGTAACCATAATAGCTAAAGAGAACTATATCATTGAAACAGGCTGCTCTCAATCTTTTTCAGCCGCTCAATGCCCTTAATTTCATAGGGGCACATCGGCAGTTCAATTATTTTAAGGTGTGAATACCGCTCATAAATCATATCCAGGTATTTCTTCTGCTGGCCGGCTTTCATCTTTAAAAACTCCGAATCGTTTTCTTTTATCACATTGTTAATTACCAACTGCTCAACGGCAAAGCCATGGTCATCAAGTTCCCCGAAAATACCTTCCAGCTGTTCAAAGGCAAGCGCCTCGGCTATGGTAACTATGTTAAACCTGACCTCATCACGCAGAAAATCAATGCTATCGGCGGATAGCTTTTGCCAGCGCTTGAGTATATCCAGTATCGAATCCCGGTTATTTTTTCCAAATTTCAACCTGGAATAGATACGCGGCGCCATCCTCAGGTGTTCCACCAGCATTGCCGGCGTATGCAGCAAGGCAAGTGTTTGCCCCAGTGGCGCTGTATCCCAGATGATAGCCTGATATCCGCCACTCTGCTTCATTTCACGGATATAATCTACCATAAACTCATCACTTAAACCGGGCAGCATAGATGCCATAAACTCAACAAATGAATCGTAATCAATGGAAACAAAAGATGAAAATACCTCATAAACCTCCCTACCGAATTTTTTATCCCACATCTGCTCAACTTCATCCAGCCCGATTTCGTTAATATATAATAATTCCTGAATCTCAACCGGTTTCTTTTTATCTGCCACCTCAAAAATATGGGCTAACGATGGCGTGGCATCGGTTGATATGGCCAGTGTTTTTTCTCCCTGTGAGGCATGGTGTAGCGCCGTAGTCGCGGCACACGTTGTCTTGCCGACACCCCCCTTACCGGCAAACATATAGATACTGCTATTACCAGCGGTATCTTCTTTAGCATCTGCCATTTCAGTCTCTTGCCCAATGCTTCCTGATAAATATCTAAGGGCTATTTCAGGCCTGAAATAGCCATCGCCAAACTAACAAGCGTGCGTACCGGCACCCCGGTAGCCCCTTTTATATAGTATTTGTGCTCTTTCTCTCCAAAGCTGGTGCCGGCAATATCAAGGTGCGCCCACGGGGTGTCACCGGCAAACTCAGCCAGAAATTGAGCAGCGGTAATAGCACCGGCGCCTCCCTTAGCGGCATTTTTTATATCGGCGACATCGCTTTTGTTTTGTTCTTTATACTCATCATGCATCGGCATCTGCCACATAGGTTCTCCCGTCTCATTTCCGGCGGCGATAATCTTATCCACCAGTTCCTGGTTGTTGCCGAAGACCCCGGTGCATACAGTGCCTAAAGCAACAACACAGGCACCGGTAAGTGTCGCCACATCAATAATACGCTTTACCTTTAACCTGTTGGTATAACCCAGAGCATCCGCCAGGATAAGCCTGCCTTCGGCATCTGTTGATATTATTTCAATCGTCTTGCCGGTCATAGCCGTCAGGATATCACCCGGCTTTAGGGCACTGCCGCCGGGCAGATTCTCCACCGCCGGCACTATTGCAGTAACATTTATTGCCGGTTTCAGCCGGGCAATAGCCGAAATAGCTGCTATAACAGCCGCTCCGCCGGCCATATCGGTCTTCATCTCTTCCATCTTGTTTGATGGTTTTATTGATATACCCCCCGAATCAAAGGTAATGCCTTTGCCTATCATTGCCAGGTCAATCTCATCGCTGTTTTTGCCTTTATATTCAATGATAATAAACTTCGGTGGCTGGCAGCTACCCTGGGCTACCCCCAGTAGCGCCCCCATACCCAGTTTTTTCATCCCCTTCTCATCAAGAACAGAGAAGCCAAGGTTATTATCTTTTGCTACCTTGCCCGCCATTTCAGCCATATCGCCGGGGGTCATATAGTTAGACGGCTCATTGACCATATCGCGGGCGAGGTTGGCTGCTTCGGCTAAAATCCTGCCCCTGCTGATGCCCTTCTCCAAAAGACAGGCATCAGCCTCACCGCTGCCTACTATTGTCAGTTTTTTAATCTCGGCGTGCCCATTCTCTTCCCTGGTCATATGCCTGCGGAAGGAATATAAACCAAGCAAAGTACCTTCGGTCATCGCCTGGGCAGAACCCTCCGTTGTAATATCATTAACCCCGATACCGTGGGCAACGGTGGTTACATCGTCCACTCTTTGCTTTCTTAACCATCGGCAGGTCTCGGCGATTGCGCCCCTGATTTTATCAAGGTTAAGCTCTTCTTTCTTGCCCAATCCCATAATAACCACGCGGCCGGCGGCAAGCCTGTGGTTCATCAGATGA
>JBDRFC010000065.1:0-14166 GCA_043819155.1 Chloroflexota bacterium
ATGGTCAAGATGGGCATAGGATAGCAGTATTCCGTCAACACTATCTATTCTGTGGTAAATCGGGTGACGGCGAAAGCGCTGCCATAATCCCGGTGTCACCAAATCGTCCCGGTAAAGCCCCTCCAATGGCGGTATCAAACCCATCTCCAGAGGGTCAAGCAGGCCGGCGCCGCCACGCGGTCTCAGGTATTCCTCGTAGAACTGCTTGTTTGCCTTAAAGGAATAGCCGAAATCCAGAAACAGACTGCGTTCGCCGTCTTCCAGAAGGACCTTATTACCGCCGATTTCATTGACGCCACCATAGAATGTCAGCTTTGCCACCGCTTCACTCCTCCAGATTCTTTTATCACTCTTTCAGGGTCTTGATAGAGAGGATATGCAAAGAAACGCCAAAAGCTATTATTATAAGGATAATCCTGACCGCTAAAGACTGAACGGCGAATATAACCGAAACCAGAATGGTCAACCACAGCAATACCACGGTAAGCACCTTTATCTTTAAAGGCATCCCTTTTTTCTGCCTGTAGTTACTTATGTAAACACCAAACCACCTGTTGTTCATCAGCCAGAAATAGAACTTACGGGAGCCTCTGGCATAGCAAGTAGCTGCCAGCAAGAGAAAGGGCGTGGTGGGCAGTACGGGCAGAAATATACCGATAACTCCCAACCCTACAAAAATAGTGCCGACTATAACGAGTAGTGGTTTAATCCAGTTTTTGGTTCGTACCTTATCTTTCTGCGTGGAGCAGTCAATATTTTCAACTTTCGTTTTCAAAAACTACCTCTGTTTTATTGAAGATGCTATTTAAACAGCTCCAACTCAAGGCTGAAATCTATTGCCCTGGCTGAATGGGTTATAGCACCGACGGATATAAAATCAACCCCGGTCTTCGCCACCGCATGAACATTATCCAGATTAATACCGCCGGAGGCTTCCAGTTTTACCTGCCCCGCTGTCATCTTTGCCACCTGTTTCATCTCATCGGGGGGCATATTATCCAGCATGATAATATCCACCCCGGCAGCGGCTGCTTCCATAGCCTCCGCAATTGTATTTACCTCTATTTCAATATTAGCACCTTCAGGGGCTTTCTTCTTAGCCCCAGTAATAATATCCTTCAGGCTCAAGCCTTTCTGGCGCAGCGCTGCTATGTGGTTATCCTTTATTAAAATGCCGTCTCCAAGATGAAAGCGGTGGTTCTGCCCGCCGCCGAGCCGAACTGGATATTTTTCCAGCACTCTCAGCCCGGGTAAGGTTTTACGGGTATCGGTGATAACAGCAACGGAGTCTTTTATCCGGGCGACATATCCGGCTGTCTCTGAGGCGATACCGCTCAGGTGGCTCAGGAAGTTCAGCGCCACCCGTTCCGCCTTTAGAATGCCGGTTAAACTGCCGGCAACTGTAATCACTTTATCGCCCGCTTTTACCCTTTTGCCATCCGGGATAATAATCTCCACCTCAAGCGCCGGGTTTACCCTGAGAAAAACCTGTCTGACCACATCACCACCAGCCAGCACTCCTTCTGCCCCGGCTATAACCGATGCCCTGCCCTTCTGTTCGGGTGGTATCAATATCCGGCTGGTTATATCACCATAGCTTGTATCTTCTGCCAGTGCCAGGTCTATTATTCTTTCAACCTGTCCGTCATATTGCCTATCCATAACAATACTCCGTATTACCCTGCCGTCAGCACAATATGTTTGCGCCACTCTGGGAAACTGCACGGAAAATCAGAACGAAAGTGCGTCCCGCGGCTCTCTTCCCTAATAAGAGCAGTCTCAACCATCAAACTCCCGCTTAAAATCAGATTTGCCAGTTCATATGTCTGGCGGTCTTCTAGTGGGGGCAGGGACTCCTGCCAGGCAGCCAGTATAGCAGCGGCTTCGCTAAGCCCTTTTCTGCTGCGAATAATGCCCGCCTTCTCCCATAATAACTTCTGCAACTGTGAATTACTAGGCACCGGTATATCTAGAGCTGGCTTCCCCGATATATACCGATAACTAACATAGGTGCTTTTAGAGGTAAACACCGATTTCTTATCGTCTGCGCTACTGGTTTTCTGGATGATTCTCTTGCCGAAAACAAGCACCTCAAGCAGCGAGTTCGAAGCCAGCCGGTTGGCGCCATGGGCGCCGGTACAAGCAACCTCACCGGCGGCGAACAGCCCTGGTATACTTGTCTCACCCCAGCTATTCACCCTGACACCGCCTATCATATAGTGAGCCGCCGGCGCCACCGGAATCCACTCCTTAGTAATATCGATTCCACTCTCCAGACAGTAACGATATATCTGTGGAAAACGCGCGGTGGTGATATGAGGTGGCAGATGGGTAATATCAAGGAAGACTTTATCCTGCCCTGACTTTTCCATTTCATAAAGGATACTGCGGGCGACCACGTCTCGTGGTGCCAGCTCAGCTTCTGGTGCGTATGCAGGCATAAAGCGGCAACCCTCTGCATTGCGCAGTATTCCCCCCTCACCTCTTACCGCTTCCGATATAAGAAAGGGTGTTACCCCAGGAAGATAAAGGGTGGTGGGATGGAACTGGAAAAACTCCATATCCATAACCTCGGCACCGGCTTTGAAAGCAAGTGCTATGCCATCGCCGGTAGCTACCTCTGGATTTGTGGTGAAGCTGAATAACTGCCCGCTGCCACCGGTAGCCAGAATTAAAAACCGGCAGCCGAACTCCTCTATGGCGCCACTTTCGCAATTGAGAACTCTTAAACCTTTAACCCCGGTATCATCTTTAATAATATCGGTTGCTAAATTGTTTTCCAGTACTTTTATTTTTGTAGAGCGAATCCTTTCGCTCAGTGTTACTTCGATGTGTTTTACCGGTGGCATCGCCACCGGCATGCAGAATGCGTGGCACACTGTGGGCTGCCTCGAGTGCAAGGTCAATCTCACCGTCAAGCGTATCAAAGGGGACACCCAGATTTACGAGGTCGGCAATCCTGTCAGAGGCTTCATCAACCAGGATACGCACTGTCTCTTCGTTGCACAAGTCATCACCGGCGGCTATTGTATCCTTGAAATGGAGCTCCACCGAATCATTGCTGCCGATGGCGGCGGCAATACCCCCCTGGGCAAACTTGGTATTGCAGTCTTCAATACTGCCCTTTGTTACCAGCAGCACGCTTGCTTGCTTTATTGCCAGCAGGGCGCAATATAGCCCGGCAATACCGCTACCAACTATGATGTAATCATAGTGCTTAATAGGGTTACCCCCAAGACTATATTATTGAAATATTAAGATTGTGAAGTGGTTATATTTCTAACCGGTCTCTTCCTGTTTGCCGGCGATGCTATTCCTAGCAACCCTTATAGTTGCCCCGGATTCTACCTTGAGAATGATGTTATCCTCCCTGAGGCTCTCGATCCGACCATAAATACCGCCTATCGTAATAACCCTGTCACCCGGTTTTAGATTGGCGTTAAGGTCCCGTTGCTCTTTCTGCCGCTTGCTTTGCGGCCTGATGATAAAGAGGTAGAAGATTCCAGCCAGCAGAACAAGAAAGACTATCATATAGATTGTACTGGTACCGGTATCCGCCCCATCTTCCGCCGTAGTACAGCCACCTAAAAGCGAAACACTCAAAACCAGCACCAGCCCCAGAATAAAAGCTATTTTCTTTACCATTCCCCCTCCTTAAATTCTTTTATTAATTACCATTTATAATTTCTCCCTGAAGCGACCAGGGGCTTGTTTTCACAATCCTAACCTTAACCAGCCGCCCCAGCAGATTATCCCGGCTGGTGGAGAATACAATTTTACCATTTCGGCTTCTACCATGCCACTTACCCTTCTTCCTCCCCTCCACAAGAATCTCCAATATCCTGCCTGAAAACTGTGCATTTACTTCGGCGGCTATCTCTTCCTGGAGCTTTTCTATGGTATCCAACCTTGCCTTCTTTGTTGCTAACGGGATATTGTCTTCGTATTCCCTGGCGGCAATAGTGCCCGGCCGGGGAGAATAAGCAGCGGTATGAACACTATCAAATCTCAAATCACGCAGCAGTTCTGCCGTTTCCCTGAACTGCTCTTCGCTCTCCGATGGAAAGCCGACGATAACATCTGTGCTGAGCGCAATCTGCGGCACAATGTCCCGTATCCGTTTAACCAGCCGGCGGTATTGCCCTGCTGTATAATCTCGCCTCATTGCCTTCAGAATCTCATCATCTCCCGATTGCACCGTCAGGTTTATCTGTTCACATACCTTATCCAGCTGGGCTATCGCCCCGATAAGCCCGTCGCCCATATCCTTGGGATGATTTGTTAGAAAGCGTATCCTTGCAAGGTCTTCAATATTATTCAGTTCATGCAGCAGGCTGGCAAGGTCTGGTTTGCCGGGCAGTTCATGGCCGTATGAATCCACATTCTGACCCAGCAGGATTATCTCTTTTACGCCACTCTTAATAAGCTCTCTTGCCTCGCTGACTATTTCAACCACCGGGCGGCTCTTCTCCCGCCCACGGCGATAGGGAACCACGCAATAGGAGCAGAAATTATTACAGCCCTGGATTATAGGCACAAAGGTGCTTATCTGAGGCTGTTCTGGCAATATGGCTGCCGATTCTGTCTTTGCAAGCCAATGCGGATATTCACCCGGCTTGAAAAAATAATCAACGTGTGGAAATCTTTTCTTCAATGCCTTTAAATCTGAATCTACAAGACAACCGGTTAGTGCCAGTCTCAAAGCCGGGCGAGATTGCTTCAGTGGTTCAAGGGCTTTTATTTTATTGATTACCCGCTCTTCGGCGCTCTGCCGCACGACACAGCTATTAAGCACGATGAGGTCAGCTTCGTCGGTAGTTGCTGTCGGCTGGTACCCAAGCTGCTGGAGTAAACTACCCAGCCGCTCCGACTCTGCCTTGTTCATCTGGCAGCCTATTGTCCATATATGATAGTGAGGCATATCATCACCGTTTAAAATATAAGTCCCCTTACATGAAGGGGCATTTCCTGATTGAAATGGCGGAGGGAGAGGGATTCGAACCCTCGACCCCGTTTTAACAGGGTAAGCACTTAGCAGGCGCCCGCACTAGACCACTATGCGATCCCTCCCTGCTGTGTAGTCCATTATTCAATTTGCACCTTTACTATATCATAACAGTTTGCATAGCTCAAAGACAGTTTGAGGGTTGCTCAATGCTGTGTTATTATGAGGAGTTGATGGAAGTAGATGTTTTTTTTGATGAAGGGCTTGAGGGTTGCCTTGATGCCGACTGGCTCCAGGATATAGCCAAACAGGTCCTTATCACCCAGGATACCGGCAATGATGTAGAAATGGGGCTGGTTATCGCCAGCCAGCAAAGGGTGCAGGAATTGAATAAAACATATCGCGGTAAAGATATGCCCACCGATGTGCTTTCCTTCGCCATGCATGCCGAATCCACCGATGCACCGGGGGCAGCCTTTGCCACCCCACCCGATGGGATAAAACACCTGGGGGAAGTTATTATAAGCTACCCGCAGGCATCCAAACAGGCAGATGAACACCATCATTCAATAAAACGTGAGGTCGCCATTCTCATCATCCACGGTATTCTGCACCTTCTGGGTTACGACCACATTGAAGATGATGAAGCAGAAAAAATGGAAGCTAAAGAGGCAGCAATACTGAACGGTATCGCCGGAGAGATTAAATGAAAGTACTTGGCATCAACGGCAGCCCGCGGCGGGGTGGCAACACCGACCTGCTGCTTGCCGAGGTAATGCGCGGTGCCGCCAGCAAAGGGGTTGAGGTTAAAACAATTTTTCTCGGCGAACTTATCATCGCCCCCTGCCAGCACTGCAATGACTGTTTTGCTGCCGGTGAATGTAAGATTGAAGACGATATGCAGCTTATCTACCGGGAGCTAGCAGCCGCCGACCGATTGGTGCTGGCTTCGCCGGTACATTTTATGGGAGTAACCGCCCAGACCAAAGCGATGATTGACCGCTGCCAGTCACTCTGGGCCAGGAAGTACAAACTTAATCTGCCACCGCTTGAAGACAAACGACCGAGAAAGGGCCTGTTTGTCTCTGTTGGCGGACGCAGTACAACCAACCTGTTTGAACCGGCGCTGGCGACAGCAAAAGCCTTATTTAGCAGCATTGATATCAACTATAGCGGCAAGCTGGTCTTCTCTGGAATAGATGGAAAAGGAGCCATAAAAAGACACCCAGACGCCCTGAAACAGGCTTACCTCGCCGGGCAGAGATTGGCAGAAGACTAAGCTAACTTTGCACTACTGCGTGTGAATAGACCAACAAAAGCCAGCATCAGTGCCCACACAAAGAGGATGATTAACAGTGCCACCCCCGATATATAGACACCCGGGGGTGCCCCCAGCCGAAAAAGAAACAATACCTCGAAAAGGTTATAACCATACAGCGTCTTTACTACAAGGTAGCCCGCTAAAACAAACATTGAAATCAATATTAAAGGGACGACATAGAATACTTGTTGCCATACCGGCAGCACGGAGCCGGCAAATGAAGAGCCGATAAAATGCCGCTTCCTGGCCCGGAACTGACGCCATATATACCAGATATAAAATATCAATACCAGCACCAGCAACGAAATAAAAACAAGAGCAATGATTGCCAGGGTGTCAATTGCTTTCCAGTGTGCCCACCAGGGAACTTGCATGGGATCCAATTCCAGCCCCAGAACAAGATTAGCCACACCAGAAGCAATGCTATGCCCGATAGTGCATGCCTGGCTGTTAACCAGCACCACCACCCCCATTTCATAGTCCGGCAGCAGAATCATATCCGCCGTAAAGCTCGGCGTGTCGCCACCATGCCAGATAATGGATACATCATCAGCAGAGCTTATAAACCAGCCCATACCATAACCCGTCTCCTCGCCGTTCTCATTAAACATTACCGCTGGCGTGTGAGCTTCCTTAATATCAGCCGCCGGAATGATCTGTCCCCCGGCAGTATAGCCAGCATTCAGGTGCGCCACAAGCCATTTGCCCATATCTTCGGCACAGGACATCACCCAGCCCGCAGGCAGGGCACTCCTGTAGATTGGCATATTCCTGGCAACAACCTGTCCATACATTGACTGGTGACCGTCCGCTCTATCTAATGCGGCAGCTTCTTCAGGATATAGGGTGGTGTTATCCATACCCAGCGGAATAAAAATCTTGTGCTGCATATAGTCTTCGAAGGTTATTCCGCTTACCCTTTCTATAAGCGCTCCCAGCAGACAATAATTTATATCGGCATACTCAAATGACGAACCCGGCTCCCGGTTAAGCCGTACCCTACTCAAAACAGCCACTAATTCTGCCATTTCATCATCTCCCTGCTGGAAGATAAGTGGTGCCGAGAATGCCCCCGGCAGACCGCTTGTGTGATTCAGCAACTGACGTACCGTTATATGTGATGACATAGGATCGTTTGGCTGGAAATCAGGCAGATATTTCTGTACGGAGGCATCAAGATCAATCAATCCATCATCGCGAAGGAGGAGGACGCCAAGGGCGGTAAATGACTTACTGACCGACGCTAGGTCAAAAATTGTCTGTGGCGTTACCGGTAGATTTGTCTTGATACTGGCAACACCAAAACCCTTACAGTAGACTACTCCATCCCCTTGAACTACAACAACCGCCAACCCCGGAATATTATCAGCCTCCATCTGCTGTGTAATATAATCATCAATCTCCGGATAAGAAGCGGAGATTGCCGGGGATGATATGCTTGTTATTTCTGGTTTGCCAGTATTATTGCAACTGATGAAGAGCAGACTGGAGAGACATACTATAATTAGCAGAATAGAGCCGATTCTGCTTTTTGCCATTCCGTTCACCCTCTAACATCACCTTTTTAGCCCAGCGTTGCCTAGCGCCGGGCAGCGCCGATAAGCTCTTTTATATCCCCTATGCTTCTTTCAGACATAAAGTGTTCTATGCCTTCTATAATATCAAGAGGAGCACCGGGGCTAACAAGGCCGACAGTGCCTACCTGTACCGCACTGGCTCCAGCCATTATAAATTCAATGGCATCACTGGCATTTGTAATGCCACCACAGCCGATAACAGGTAAATTTACGGCAGCGGCTACATCATATACCATAGCCAGTGCCACCGGCTTGATAGCCGGCCCGGAAAGCCCCCCGGTTATACTGCCAAGTAAGGGTTGCCGTTTATAAATATCTATAGCCATACCCTTCAGGGTATTTATAAGCGAAACGGCATCGGCTCCGGCTTCGGCAACAGCTAGAGCCACCCCGGCTATGTCATCGGTATTGGGTGTCAGTTTTACAATAAGCGGCAGCGATGTCGCTTTTCGGACGGCAGCTGTTACTCTTGCGGCTGATTCAGCTCTGGCGCCGAACTCGGCACCACCGGCTTTCACATTGGGGCAGCTTATATTTACCTCAAGGGCGCTTATGCCAGCCACCCTATCCAGTGTAGCCGCTAGTTTGGCATATTCATCAACCGTACCGCCGGCGATATTGACGATAACCGGAATTCGCCATTTCTCCCAAACGTGTGCCTTTTCTTTTATTAATGCACTAACACCAATATTCTGCAGCCCTATGGAATTGAGCATACCATTGTCCGCTTCAACAATTCTGGGTTGAACATTGCCATCTCTGGCTTCAAGAGTAGTTCCCTTGCAGATAAATGCTCCCAACCGTTGAATATCAAAGGGGTAATTTTCCTCAGTGCCGTATCCACAGGTTCCTGAAGCCGTCATTACCGGGTTTGCCAGTAGTAAGCCTTGTTTGTTTTCTGGTGCCAGTTGAACAGAGAGGTTCACGAATCGCCTCCCACAGAATTACGAACTTGATTATAGGTTATATATAGGGTTATGACAACTTTTCTATTATATACTGCGGATTTCCTTAACGGAATGCTTGCAAAAATCTCTGTAGTAAGGTACAATGCCTCAATTCTGCCAATGCCATACTGGTTAATAAAATTTTAGGAGGTATTTAAAGTGGGTTTGAAATGGAGCGCACTTTCCATTGCCATTGTAGGAGTGGTCTGTATCGTCTTCGGCATTATGGGTATTATCGGAGCCGGCAATTCTGTGCAAGAGGTAGCTGATGAATTAGCACCGATTACAATCGCTAATTTAGACGCTACCTATGATCAGATAAGCGCCGCTTACTCGGCAGTCAGAGGTACTGACGCTCCAGAAGAATCAGTTATTCTGGGAAAGAAAACTTCACTGGGATTGGCGAGGTCCAATATCGGCACCATTAATTTCGTCAAAAACACTGCTATCCTTGAGATAGTCCTTGGAGCCGGACTGGTGCTGGCTAGTGCAGGGCTTTTTAAGCAGGATTAATTTATTTAAAAAGCTTTATATTTTATAGAATAAGTCTTTTCAATAATGGAGGGTGTCACCCTCCATTATTGAAAACTTGTTTAGTTACTACAGGACAAACAGTTTTTTGCAACAAGGTATTGATTTTACGTATAAAATAGGTTAAACTTAAATATGGCTCAACCAGTTTTGTATCTGAATTATTGTTATATCAGTATTTTTAGCTGGCTAGATCAGCGCAAAATACCTTTTGTCCTGCCAGGCACCGGCGGTATAGACAGTCGTATAACGCCAGTGCCACGGGGATAATTCGAAGAGCCTATCGCATTTCTTCAAAGTAATCACTAAAACAGTAACTTACTCATAGGCTTTTCAATAATAACAAATAATGTTTAGCATAAACAGGATAAGGAGAATGGGGGTTAAAAAGAGGTGAATACAACCAATCTTAAAATAATTCGCCTTCGCTTAGAGGATGACCGTAAACGTCTGTTTGAACAACTTGAGCAAACAAGAGCCAATCGTTCTTCTGAGGAGCGGCGTGATGGTAGCCCCTTTGGCAAGAGGGAAGAAGAGGCTACCGAGACCGCTGAGCTTGAGAATCGAATGGCTCTTGAAAAACGCGTCCTTGACCAGTTAGCCAAGGTAGAAAATGCCCTGACGAAGTTTGAAAAAGGAACCTACGGTATATGCGAAAGCTGTGGCAAGCCCATTAATCCGGACCGACTAGAAGCATTGCCTCAGGCAATGCTGTGTATGAGTTGTAAGGCTGATCAAACAAAGAATGCAAAAGTTTAATAGCCTCTGTTATATCTGTCGGCAAAACTCAATCTTTTTAATCACTGCCCCACTTGTAATCATTGCCGACCAGCTAAGTAAGCTCTGGATAAAGTCTAACCTGGCAGTAGGTGAATCGGTATTTGAAATTGGTTTTTTCCGCCTGACTCATATTCAAAATACCGGCTCTTCCTTCGGTCTATTTCAAAACCAAAACTTAATACTGTCGATAATCGCCATAATAGGCGCCTGTACAATACTCTTTCTTGTCTTCTTCATGCATCAACGCCTCCAGATTCTAAATACAACTCTCAGCAAGTTGTCTCTGGGGCTTATTTTTAGTGGGGCGGTGGGCAACCTGATCAACCGGCTTAGCTTCGGTTACGTTATTGATTTTATTAACTTTGATTACTGGCCGGCATTCAATATAGCCGATTCGTCGGTGGTTGTCGGCTCTATTTTACTAGCTTACTACCTCATTCGGCTCAATATACATAGTGAACGCAAAGATGAAAAAGGTAGATAGCCTTATCGTTGATATAAGCGGAGTTCGGCTGGATAGATTCATAAGTGAAAAATACCCGGAACTCTCCCGAACTTACGCCAAGAAACTCATTGAAGACGGCCATATTACCGTTAACGGTAAAACTGTAAAAGCAAGCCTGAACCTTAATAGTGGCGATAGTCTTTCTATTAAAATACCGCCACCGGAACCCAGCCACCTGGTAGCCGAAGATATCCCCCTGGAAATAGTCTACGAAGACAAAGACCTGCTGGTAATAGATAAACCATCCGGCTTAGTCGTTCATCCGGCACCGGGTAATCCCAATCATACCCTTGTCAATGCTGTATTGGCTCACTTTCCTGGCCTTCCAGATGGTATTGATTCCCTGCGGCCGGGGATAGTACACCGCCTTGATAAGGATACTTCAGGATTGATACTGGTAGCCAAAAACAGGCAAGCCCTTAACAATTTGTCAAACCAGTTTAAAAATCGCTCTGTAACAAAAACCTACCTCGTACTGGTTAAAGGGCACCTGTCGCCACAAAGGGGATTCATCGAAGCTACCATCGGGCGCGACCCGAATAACCGCAAACGTATGGCGGTAGTAGAAAAAGGGCGGGACGCCCGCACCGAGTACAATGTCATAAAATACATAGGAGACTGCAGCCTGCTTAAAGTCAGGCCGGAAACAGGTCGTACCCACCAGATAAAGGTTCACCTATCGGCTATCGGCTATCCGGTTGTGGGTGATGCCACCTATGGAGTTAAGTCTCCCTTTATATCTCGTCAGTTCGTGCATGCCCACTGTCTGGGCTTCAAACTGCCATCCAGCGGGGAATATATTGAGTTTAAGTCCGAGCTGCCACCGGAGTTAGAGCAGGCATTGAAAGATATAGCCTAGAATGTTACCGCTTTGAGTGGTAGAATATAGCAATGAATTCCTTGTCCGACATCCGAGAGGATATAGTACAGAAGAAGAGGGAAGCCAGCACCCTTGAGTTTGCCGGTTTCTGGACGAGGCTGGCTGCAGCCCTGATTGACCTCTTTGCCGTAGCTGTTATATGCTCAGTTATAATACTTATCTTTACCCCGTATCGATGGTTCGGCTTCAACGGCTTCTGGAGCACCAGCGATGTCTTTGAAGAACCGGTGTGGCGTGCTTTGCCGTATCTGGTGGGTGGCAATCTGCTTTCTCTTCTGGTTAATATTGCCTACTTTGTCGGCTTCTGGGTATGGAGGGGGCAGACACCAGGCAAGATGCTTACAAACATAAAGCTGGTGCGGATGGATGCTTCGGATGTGACCCTAAGCGTTGCCCTCCTGCGATATCTGGGTTTAATCGTATCCTTCGCTGTCTTGTTTATCGGCTTTATCTGGATTGCTTTCGACAGCCGCAAGCAGGGTTTTCATGATAAGATGGCAGAAACCTATGTGGTTAAGATACCCGAAGCTACAATCACCGCCCCGGTCACCAAAATGAGCATGGGGAGATGATTTAGATAGATAAGGATTTAAATGACAGAAAAAGTTAGAGTTCGCTATGCCCCCAGCCCCACCGGCTACCCACACGTGGGCAATATAAGGACTGCCCTGTTTAACTGGCTTTTCGCCCGCCACTACAAAGGCAGCTTTATCGTTCGTATTGAAAATACAGATGTCGCCAGAACAGTGGAGGGGTCAGTGGAAGCAATTTTTAACGGTTTGCGCTGGCTGGGGATGGACTGGGACGAGGGACCGGATGTGGGGGGTGATTTTGGGCCCTACTTCCAATCAGAGCGGCTTGATATTTACCAGGCTGCCGCCAAGCGCCTCGTTGAGCAAGGGGACGCCTACTACTGTTACTGCACGCCGGAGCGCCTGGAGGAAATGCGGGCTGAACAAATCAGGCTCAAGCAGCCACCGGGTTATGACCGCCACTGCCGCCAGATATCGGCAACCAACCATGTCCTGAAGTTTGTATCAGGCTCCAGAAGGGTAATCCGTTTCAGGACACCACTGGAGAAGCAGACCACGTTCACCGACATAATCCGCGGTGAGGTAACATTTGAAAACGCCAACATAGACGACTTCATCCTGCTTAAATCCGATGGCTATCCCACCTATCATCTTGCCAGCGTTGTTGATGACCACCTAATGCAGATTAGCCATATCCTGCGGGCCGAAGAGTGGCTTTCCAGCACCCCCCGCCACCTTATGTTATATAAGGCACTTGGTTATAAGCCGCCGCAGTTCGCCCATCTACCGATGCTGCTTGGCGCCGACCGCTCCAAGCTTAGTAAACGCCACGGAGCGGTTTCCATAACCGAATACGAGACACAGGGTTATCTGCCAGAGGCGATGATGAACTTTCTGGCACTGCTGGGCTGGTCGCTTGATGACAAGACTGAAATAATGTCCCGGAAAGAGCTCATTGATAACTTCTCCCTGAAAAGGGTGAGCCAGACGGCGGCTATCTTCAACCGGGAAAAGCTGGACTGGATGAACGGTGTCTATATCCGCAATTTGAGCCCGGAGGACTTAACCCGGAAAATAATCCCTTTCCTGGAAAGAGGCCTGCCACCGGAGGTAAAAAGACCGATATCCGTTGAATACGTTGAAAAGATAACACCACTTATCCAGGAGAGGATTAAAAATCTGGAAGAGGTGACCGGGCTTGCAGATTTCTTCTTCGCCGATGAACTTGACTACCAGCCCGACCTGCTTATAGTCAAGAAGATGAACCGGGAACTGGCTGAAAAAGCCCTGGAAACATCACTTTTAAAGCTCAGGAGGCTACCCACTTTTGACGAAGAGTCACTGGAAGGGATGCTGCGGCCGCTGGCTGAGGAACTGGAACTGAAGACGGGTCAACTATTCGGTACACTCAGGATAGCCGTTACCGGGCGGGCGGTAGCGCCACCCCTATTCCAGACAATGATAGCCCTGGGTAAAGAGCGCTGCATCATTCGCATCAAGGCGGCAATAGCAAAGCTCAAAGATATGCCGGAAGAGACCTCAAGCAGCTAGGTGTATATTTTCTTAACTATTTAAGGTCTAACAATGGACTCTTATCAACCCAACTACCTTTCCCTGTATAAATCCGGCGAGCTTGAGAGGCGAGCAGAGAGGTTGTGGGGTCGGCTGGCTGCGTGCGACATATGCCCCCGCGAATGCGGTGTCAACCGCCTTCAGAGCAAAACTGGGTACTGCCATTCAGGCTATCTGCCCATCGTAGCCTCCTTCTGCGACCATCACGGTGAGGAGCCTGTTCTATCCGGCAGCCGGGGGTCGGGGGTAATCTTTTTCGGCAACTGCAATTTAAGATGCTGCTACTGCCAGAACCACCAGATAAGCCAGGACCATAAGAAGCAAAAAGCCAACGAGATAGACTGCCAAACACTCACCGGTTATATGCTCTATCTCCAGAATAAGCTTGGCTGCCACAACATCAACTTCGTCTCGCCGTCTCATTTCGTTCCCCAGATTGTAAAAGCCCTGCTGGAGGCGATACCCATGGGTTTGAGTATACCGCTGGTCTATAACACAAATAGCTACGATTCCCTTAAAACCCTGAAGGAACTGGATGGTATTATAGATATTTACCTGCCGGATTTGAAATACGC
>JBDRFC010000066.1:0-14576 GCA_043819155.1 Chloroflexota bacterium
AGGTAAATCCTCTGTAAAGGATGGATTAAAATGGATAGAAATTCGCTAAAAATTACGGATCTTACCCTACGGGACGGGCACCAGTCGCTATTGGCGACTCGGATGCGAACCGAGGATATGGAGCCTATTGCCCCTGAGATGAATAAGGTTGGCTTTTATTCTATGGAAGTCTGGGGTGGTGCCACCTTTGATGTACCCACCAGGTTTTTGAATGAAGACCCGTGGCATAGACTGCGCACCCTGAAAAAGCTGGCACCGGATACACCGTTACAGATGCTATTGCGGGGGCAGAATCTGGTAGGCTACCGTAACTACGCCGATGATGTGGTTGAAGCATTTGTAAAACATGCCGCCGAAACCGGTGTTGATATCTTCAGGGTTTTCGATGCCCTGAATGACGAACGCAACTTTCAAACGGCAGTTAAAGCGATAAAAGAAGCCGGTAAACATGCTCAGCTAGCAATATCCTATTCGCTTACCGAGAGTAAAATGGGCGGGTCGGTTTACAACCTGGATTACTATCTGAAAAAGGCGGTAGCCTTTCAGGATATGGGTGCGGATAGCCTGTGTATTAAGGATATGGCCGGGCTGATATCCCCCGATGATGCCTATACCCTGATCAAGGCGCTCAAAAAGGAATTAAAAATACCTATAAATTTACATAGCCATTACACAAGTGGTATGGCGTCGATGAGCTTTATAAAAGCAATTGAAGCCGGAGTGGATATTATTGATACCTGCCTGGCTCCCTTCGCCCTGCGAACGTCGCATCCGGCTATAGAGCCTATCGTTGCCGCTCTGCAGGGTACGTCTAGGGATACTGGAATGGACCTGAAACAGCTTTTCAAGCTGGGGCAATACTTTGAGTCCATAGCCCCTAAATACAGGGATTTCCTGGCGACGACGCGTATGGCGGTCATCGATACCGCGGTGCTTATGCATCAGGTGCCGGGGGGGATGATTTCCAACCTTATCGCCCAGCTAAAAGAAGCAAACGCACTTGATAGAATAGATGAGGTTTACGCCGAACTGCCGAAGGTGAGGAAGGAGCTTGGTTACCCGCCGCTGGTTACCCCTACCAGCCAGATTGTAGGCATACAGGCGGTGCAGAATGTCCTCTTTGGCCGTTATAAGGTAATATCAGCACAGGTAAAAGATTATATCTACGGGCTTTATGGCAAACCGCCGGCTTCTGTTGATCCTGAAATCCAGAAGATAGTGCTTAAAGGTTATGAGCGCGGAGAGACGCCCATTACCCAGCGGCCGGGTGATGTCCTTAAGCCGGAAATGGACACTGCCATTGAAGCCACCAAGGATATTGCCAAAGACATCGGCGATGTGCTTATCTATGCTCTTTATCCAACTACCGGTATGCGCTTCCTCAAATGGAAATATGGGCTTGAAGTACCGCCACCGGAAACAAAACCAAAAACAATGGAGGATATAGAAAGGGAAGACGAACTTATTGCAAAAGCCAAAGCAGGCATACTGACAGAGGTAGTAGCGGTGGCTGGCCCGGCTATAATATCAGCTCCGGCTGAGGAAAAAGCAGAAAAACCATCGGTAGCTGAGGCAGGGATTGAAGACACGCTTGTTAAAGCGCCTATGCCGGGGCTTATAATACGCTTTGATGCAAAGGTAGGTGATAAAATAAAGACCGGTGATAATATAGCCGTTTTAGAGGCGATGAAAATGGCTATAGACGTGTCGTCTCCAGTTGATGGAATTGTTAAATCTATAAACTTCAAGAATGGCGACAATGTTGCCAGGGACGACATCCTGGCTGTCATTGGTTAACCTGCAGTCTTCTCGCACCTTTTTTAATGGCAATTGTAAGGCTAAATGATGCCTGCCTTATATAAATAATTCCTGAAGAAGACAGTTTTTATTAGTTATGGGAAAAACATTAGCAGAAAGGATACTGAGCCAGAAATCACGGGTTGATGTCTATGCTGGAGATATAGTCGTCGCCAGCGTGGACCTGGCTTTTGTTCAGGATACCACCGGGCCGCTGACGGTAAGAGAATTCGAAGCCGCCGGTTTTAAATCACTGGCGAATGAGGAAAAGTCCGTGCTCTTTCTTGACCATGCTGCCCCCAGCCCCAACCGCCAGCTATCTACTGACCATATATTGTTGCGAAACTTTGCCCGGCGGACCGGCAGCCGGCTATCTGATGTCGGCGAGGGTGTCTGCCACCAGATAGTTGCTGAAACCATCGCGAAGCCGGGTGATGTTATAGTCGGCGCTGATTCGCATACTGTAACCGCAGGTGGACTGGGTGCCTTTGCTACCGGCATGGGCTCCTCCGATGTCGCCGTTGCTTTTAACCTGGGTAAGACATGGTTCAGGGTGCCGGAAAGCATCAGGGTGCTGGTTAGCGGCAGTTTACAAAAGGGAGTTTATGCCAAAGACATAATACTCCACCTTATAGGATTAATCGGCGCTGATGGTGCAACTTACCAGTCCCTGGAGTTTGGCGGTGATACCATAGATGCGATGTCTATATCCGGGCGGTTGACCATCGCCAATATGTCAGTAGAAGCCGGTGCCAAGACAGGCCTCTTCGCTGCTGATGAAATAACCCATAAATATCTTATAGAGCAGGCACGTGGTAACGATTACCAGCCTATTTCGCCCGATACCGATGCTAATTATATAAAGACAGTAGAAATTGACGCCACCAGAATTGAGCCGACTGTATCAAAACCGCATACGGTGGATAACACGGCGCTGGCTAAAGAACTAAAAGGGACCGGTATTCAACAGGTATTTATCGGCACCTGCACAAACGGGCGCTTGGAAGACCTGGCGGTGGCGGCATCTATCCTGAAAGGCAGGAAAAGGCATCCTGAAACAAGGGTGATAATCGCCCCGGCATCGAAAAAAGTATTACTTAAGGCAATAACAGCCGGTTATATACAGACATTTATTGAAGCAGGGGCAACTATAATGCCACCCGGTTGTGCTGCCTGCCTCGGCTTGCACCAGGGGGTGCTGGGAGACGGGGAAGCCTGCCTTTCCACAGCCAACCGCAACTTCAAAGGGCGGATGGGCAACCCCGATGCCTTTATCTATCTGGCAAGCCCGGCAACGGCGGCGGTTACGGCTATCACAGGGGAAATTACAGACCCCAGGGAGGTGCTATAGGTGCTGAAGGGAAGGGCTTTCAAATTCGGCGACAGTATCTCTACCGACCATATCGTGCCGGGCAGGCTGGCTCACCTGCGCAGTAATTTGCCGGAGCTGGCAAAGCATGTACTGGAGGATGCCGACCCAACCTTCGCTTCGAGGGTAAAGCCAGGTGATTTCATTGTTGGCGGCAATAACTTCGGGCTGGGCTCAAGCCGTGAGCACGCACCGTTGGTAATCAAAATGGCCGGCGTAAGTGCTATACTGGTAAAAACGGTAGCCCGTATATTCTTCAGAAACGCCATAAATCTGGGGCTGCCGGTGCTGGTATGCGATACCGATAAAATAAGCGATGGAGATGAGCTTGAGGTAGACCTTGAGCAGGGTATTATAAATGATAAAACAAATAGCAATCAGCTTACCTTTAAGAAAATACCGAAAGCTATGTTTAGTATTCTGGATGAGGGTGGGCTTATACCGTATATCAAAAAACATGGTGATTTTAAACTATAGCCGTGTTTTAAGGAGGCGTATTATTTGAAAAGTTATGATATAACACTGATTCCCGGTGACGGTATCGGACCCGAGATAACCCAGGCAACGAAGCGGGTCCTGGAAACCACGGGGGTTAGCTTTAACTGGGACGTGGTTTATGCCGGCGCAGGAGTACAGGAAAAGTACGGCACCCCACTCCCCGATCATGTTCTTGATTCTATAAGAAAAAACAAAGTGGCTATCAAAGGGCCAATTACAACGCCGGTAGGCTCTGGTTTCAGGAGCGTTAACGTTGCCATGCGCAAGAAGCTTGAGCTATACGCTTGCGTAAGACCATGCAAGTATTATCCCGGAGCGCCGACAATATACAGAGATGTAGATATTGTGATAATCAGGGAAAACACAGAAGGCTTGTATTCGGGCATTGAATTTGAGAAAGGCAGTCCAGAGACAGCAGAACTTATAAAACTTATAGAAAAAACAAAAGGTTCCGTGGTTAGAAAAGACTCGGGTATAAGCATAAAGCCTATCTCTGAGATGGGCAGCCAGAGGATTGTCCGCTATGCTTTTGAATATGCCCGCGCCGATGGCAGAAAAAAGGTAACCGCCGTACATAAAGCCAATATCATGAAATTCTCAGACGGATTATTCCTGAAGGCTGCCCGGGAAATAGCCGGGGAATATCCGTATATAGAATTTGAAGACAGAATTGTAGACAATATGACCATGCAGTTGGTAAAGAAACCACAGCAGTTTGATGTTATCGTCACTCCTAACCTCTATGGCGATATTTTATCCGACCTGTGCGCCGGGCTGGTGGGTGGTTTGGGGCTGGCTCCGGGGGCTAATATCGGTGATGATTGCGCCCTCTTTGAGCCGACACATGGTAGCGCCCCCAAATACAAGGGAATGAACAAGGTCAATCCAATGGCTATGATGCTCTCCGGGGTGATAATGCTGCGCCATATCGGCGAGATGGAAAATGCCGAGCGGCTGGAGCAGGTGATAGCCGATGTTATCGCCGAGGGCAAGAATGTCACCTACGATATGAAACCTGAAGCGGAACGAGACCAGGCGGTGGGCACATCACAGGTGGCCGATGCCATCATTGAAAAGCTGAGGGGATAGAGCCGTGGCTTATAAAGTTAGTGTTATCGGCGCCGGCAATGTCGGTGCCAGTTTAGCCCGGTGCCTTGTGGAAAAAGACATTGCAGATATAGTGTTGCTGGATATTATAGAAGGTTTGCCTCAGGGTAAAGCCCTTGATATTTACCAATCCTCGCCAATCACAGGTTTCAGTTCAAAGATAATCGGGACTAACGATTATCGGGATACAGCTCAATCGGATGTGGTTATTATTACCTCCGGTATAGGCAGAAAGCCGGGGATGACCCGCGACGAACTAATGGAGATAAACGTTAAAATCGTTTCCGGGGTTACACAGAATGTAGCCAGATACTCACCAAATTGTATTATTATCGTTGTTACCAATCCGGTGGATACGATGACCTATCTGGCACTCAAGGTCAGCGGTTTTGCACCAAATAGGGTGGTGGGGCTATCGGGAGTTCTGGATAGCGCCCGCTTTTCCAGCTTTATCGCTATTGAACTTAAAGTTTCGCCCGCAGAAGTATCCTCCTTCGCCTTGGGAGAACATGGCAAGAATATGGTTGTTATCCCCCGGCTGGCGACTGTCAATGGCAAGCCGATAACCGAATTACTGCCAACAGAAACTATTAAACGGCTGGTAGAACGCGCTGTGAATGGAGGCGCAGAGATTGTAGGTCTGCTTAAAACAGGCAGTGCTTTCTATGCCCCCGCCGCCGCCGCCGCACGTATGGTTGAGGCTATAATACTGGACAAGAAAGAAGTCCTGCCTTGCGCCGCTTATCTACAGGGTGAATACGGGATAGAAGATGTTGCCATAGGTGTGCCGGTTAAGCTGGGCAAGGAAGGCATTGAAGAAATAGTAGAATTTGAGCTTACAAATGAAGAGATAACCTCACTTAAAAACTCCGCTGAGGTGATAAAAAAGCTGATAGGGTCTATCGGCATCTAAAATATATAGATTATAAATTAAAGCTATGAGTACTCTCATAAGCATATTATTATACGGGCTTATCTTCAATATCTTACCTCTTGCCGTGCTGGCTCTTATACTTTTTCTGGCGCGTGTTCCTAAAAGCAGGCTGATATTCTTTACATTTGCTCTTTTTGGTATTCTATCCGGGCTGGCAGCCGCATTATATGGACATAGCGATGGGCAAGCTATATTTAATGCGTTGGGCGTATATCTTGGAGACGGGCTTCATGAATACGCCTCTGAATATTTCAATGGCCCTAATTTCACCTTTACCCGTTCTTCAGTGCCATGGATTCTAAAAACTCCACAGATAGTTCTTTTCACATCGGCTATATCCTCCAGCCTTATCGGTTTGGCAATACAACTTATATATAACGCGGTAAAAAAACCACCGGCGGGCAAGGCTGTTACTACTCTGATAACAGCTGTTTCGCTCATAGCTTTGCTGTGTATATCCACCGGTGTGGTTTACGCATCCCAGAGCGAGAGGCAAAGGGTGGGGCCGACACAGCCCAGCGCAGTCCCGGTGCTACAGGTGTATCTTCCGGGCGAAGAAGCGCCACAAATACCGGACTGGGATACGGTAACAACATACCAGGTTGAAAGCCTTTCAGTTTCAGCTCACAATACAAACAACGTATGGGTTACGGCTGGCGTTATAAATACCGGTGATGTGGCAGGAATGGTAGAGGTGGAGATTGCGGTGGATGGCAAGGTGCTTAATTCCTCTGAGATAGCGCTCCGGCCCGGCGAAAGCGGGGAGGTGCGTTTTTTGGTTTGATTCCCGCTTCCAGGTGCTTTCAATATAACTGTTGGTAGTCTATCCTAAACCGTTGAAATACAGGGGTGATCAAAGCCAGTTTCACTTTCCTTTCTAATATTAAGCGGTATATACTGTAGGGGAGTTGAATAGAGTGCAAACCTCTCTTAAAACCAGTTCCCCTTCTCTTTATCAATTGGAAGGGGATACAGGGGATGGGATTATACAAATCAGATGAAAGAAATCAAAGTGCAGGATATTACCAGGGTTGTCGCCGAATTATGTCTGAAAGCTAACTATGAGCTGGCTGATGACGTGCTCCAGGCATTAAAAGAGGCTCATCAAAAAGAAGAATCCCCACTGGCGAAAGATGTCCTGGATAAGATAATAGAAAACGCTAAAATTGCCAGGGAAGAAAGCCTTCCACTGTGTCAGGATTGTGGCACGACGGTTGTATTTCTGGAAATCGGGCAGGATGTTCATATTACCGGCGGTGATGTTAACGAAGCCATAGCCGAAGGGGTATGTCAGGGCTATACCCGGGGCTGTTTGCGTAAGTCTATGGTTAGTAAACCCTTTTCCAGCCGTATAAATACCGGGGATAATACCCCGCCGGTTGTTCATATCAGAATAGTTCCTGGCAGCCGACTGAGGATAGCTGTTATGCCCAAGGGCGGTGGCGCCGAGAATATGAGCCGGCTGGTTATGCTTAAACCCGATGCCGGCAACAAGGGAATTATAGATGCGGTGCTGAAAATCGTTGATGAAGCCGGGGGTAATCCCTGCCCACCCATAATTATTGGGCTGGGCATCGGCGGCACGGCTGAGAGGGCAATGCTGCTGGCTAAGGAAGCATTGCTGCGGAAGCTGGATGAACCCAATCCAGACCCGGAGATTGCAAAGCTGGAAAAAGATGTTCTGGATAGGGTTAATGACCTGGGCATCGGAGCGCTGGGGTTGGGGGGTAGAATTACAGCAATGGTGGTGCATGCCGAAACAGTACCAACCCATATCGCCAGCCTGCCGCTGGCTATAAATCTCCAATGCCACAGCGCCCGCCATAAAGAGGCTATACTTTAATGGACGTTATTAAAATTACCTTGCCGATTGAGGCTGAAGTAGTTGAAAAATTAAAGGTCGGTACCAGGGTGCTTTTCTACGGGGTGGTATATACCGCCCGCGATGCCGCACATAAGAGGCTGGTGCAGGCAATAAATAAAGGTGAAGAATTACCCCTTAGCCTTGAAGGGCAGACACTGTATTATATGGGTCCTGCCCCGGCACGCCCGGGGCAGGTTATCGGTTCTGCCGGACCCACCACCAGCAGCCGGATGGATATTTACACCCCACCCCTGCTGGCCGCTGGATTGAGGGCTATGATAGGCAAGGGCAGCCGCTCAGAAGAAGTAAAAGAGGCTATTGAAAAGCATAAGGCTGTCTATTTCGCTACCATCGGCGGTGCCGGTGCCCTGCTTTCAAAGGCTATCAAGAAGGCAAAGGTTATCGCCTATCCCGAACTGGCTGCCGAGGCTATTATGCAACTTGAACTGGAGGGATTTCCGGCCATTGTCGCCAATGATATCTATGGCGGTGACCTGTTTATTCAAGGTAAAGCCGTCTATAGAAAAGGAGGTGTATAGTGGGGGGAAAAATGGATTGTATTTTTTGCCATATCGTATCTGGTAAAATACCAAGCGATATCGTCTATCAGGATGAAAAGGTTATAGCCTTCCGTGATATAAATCCACAGTCACCGGTGCACCTGCTTGTCATTCCCAGAGAACACTTCACCTCTCTGGCTGATATAACCGAGAAAGAAGCCCCTCTGCTGGGGTATATGGTTGGCGTTGCCAATCAACTGGCAAGGGATGAGGGCATATCCGGGAGCGGTTACCGTCTGGTTATAAACTGCGGCAAGCAGGGCGGGCAGCTTGTGCCTCATCTCCACCTGCATGTTATGGGCGGCAGGCAGCTATCGGGTCAACTTGGCTAGCATCAGCTGGGTTTCTTTGCCGCAAGGTAGAGAAGAAGGCCGGCAATGCTCTTGGCATCGCAGATAGTGCCGGAGGAGATAAGCCCGGCACTATTGCACAAAGGCACACGAACCAGCTCTATGTCATCCGTATCTTCGGCGTGCAGCTCATCCGGGACAAGGTCGGTAGCCAGGTAGAGGTACAGGTATTCGGTGCAGAAGCCGGGTGTGGAATAAAAACCGCCCAGCCTCTCAATCTTCTGCGGCCGGTAGCCGGTTTCCTCACGCATCTCACGAATGACTGTTGCATCCGCTTCCTCACCGTCTTCTATGCAGCCGGCTGGAATCTCCAGCAGCTCCTTTTCCACCGGCTTGCGGAACTGCTTTACAAGCAAAACATTATCATTGGCATCGATAGCCACGATAGCTACCGCATTACTGTGTTCGATAATCTCGTGCTTGGCCTGGCAGCCATCAGGCAACCTGACGTCATCAGCCCTTAGCTTAAGTATCCGTCCGCTATAGATTTCCCGGCTGGATAGCGTCTCCTCCAACGGCTAAGCCTTCTTCCCGGTTTTGTAAATGAGGGCTGACTCGTCGCAATTGGGAAATTTGGGGCAACGGTAGCACTCTCCCCAGACCTTATGGGGCAACTCCGTTTTTTCTGCCCGGACAAAACCGCATTTAGCGAAGAAGTCCGGGGCATAGGTAAGGCAGAAAATGGTGGCTATGCCAAGACCATCGGCTTCTTCAAGGCAGGCGTCAACCATCAGGTCTCCTATGCCGTGTTTATGATATTCTTCGCTAACCGCCAGTGATTTTATCTCGGCGAGGTCTTCCCAGTTGACATGTAATGCGGCACAGGCAATCACCTGCTCCCCCTGCCTGATGACAAAGTAGTCCCTTATGTTCTCATAGATTTCACTCAAAGGCCTGGGTAGCATTTCGCCCTTATCGGCAAAATGATTGATTAACCTGTGTATCTGGGTGGCATCGTGTATCGTGGCTTTTTCAACTTTGTTTACCATATGTTTAACCTTTCAATTTTTGCTCCAGCGTGGCGTAGAAAGAATCTCTGGGGCTTGTTCTCAAGAATCTTGTTGTTACCTTGCTGTGTTTTACCGTTATACCGTCTCCACCAGCCAGTGGCAGGCTTATATGGCCGTCAACACTCAGCACAGCCTTGTGTATTGTGCCCACACGCAGCTTTATTATGGCTTCCGGTGGCAGTACCAGTGTATTGCCAAGGCTGAGGTGGGGCACTATCGGTGCCAGCAGGAATTGCAGAGCCTGCGGGTGCAGTATCGGGCCGCCGCAAGCCAGCGAATAGCCGGTGCTGCCGGTAGCAGTGGCGGCTATGACACCATCGGCTTTATAGGTTGTCAGCGGTTCATCATCAATCCTAGCTTCAACATATATTATGCGGGCTATTTCGCCGCGGGCGATTACGACATCATTAAGAACAAATAATCTCTTATCTGTTTGCCCTTGACTACCGTCAAGATCGACCTCAAGCATAGCCCGCTCGTCAATCCAGCCCTCACCGGATAGCAGGGCGGGTAGTTTCTCCATTGCTTCATCGGCGGCCAACTCAGTGAGAAAACCAAGCTGGCCCATGTTGATACCGGTTATGGGTATTGAGCGAGAGACTAATGCCTGGGCGGTACGTAATATAGTGCCGTCGCCGCCGATGGTCAGTATCAGTTCTGTATCGGTTACCTGCTTGTTTAGTTGTTGCCCTTCCCAGGCAGAGCAAAGCCAGTAGGTAATACCGCTTGAGCCCAGAAATTCGGCTACTTTCTGAGCCAGACCAAGGGCTCCCTTATTAAGCGGGTGATAGACAATACCTACTTTTTTCATGAGATTAACCTGCTTTTCAGGATGAGGTCAGTTCGAGCATGAGGCAGAATGAAGTGTATCATCGGCTACACAGGGTGTCAAGGATTATTAAGCTGCCTCTATAGTTATCTGCGTCTGGAAACAAAGATGGTTATTATGCCGACGACTATAAGCGCAATGGCACCTAACGGGCCCCAGAAAAACCACTTAACCATGGTTAAGGTGGATAACATGACGATAGCCCCAACCAGAATGACAACTATACCCAGAATCTGGGCACGACGGGAATGGCGGGCTTTCAATACTCTTTTATCTCCAGCCTCTTTCTCATCCTCTTCTTCATCATCTTCGTCTTCATCTTCTACAACACGCCTCTTCTTTGCCGGCGGCGTGCCGAATACTTTAACCCCCAGCATGACAATGACGGCAACAATAATGATAAGGATAATTTCGCCGATACCCGGTGGTCTCATAGAATAACTCCAAACTATTGCATGGTGTTGAATTTAACCAGCTAATCTCTGTAAGCATAACATATCTGCTGTAAAAGGTTAAGGCTGGGCATAGGATCACCTGAGGTACAGTTATTCCAATGTTTCTATTTGAAGCTGGTTGCGTTTGTAGATAAAGGAGATTGCCAGCAGGGTTGCTCCGGTTACAAGAAGAACAATGGCCAGTATAAGCAGCGGGGCCAGAGAGCTGGTAGTAACCTGCGTAATCCATGTCTGAATGGACGATGGGATGTCATCAAGCTGTGCTATTTGCGTTTCGGCTGTACCGCGGGCGATGAAAACAGCTATAAGGTTGATGATACCATAACCAATAAAAATACCTCCCAGAACACGGCTGGGGCCTTTCACCTCTCGGTAAATAAGGATGATGCCGGCTGTAAGTAATATTATAAAGCCGATAAGTATGCCGTAGGCGGTGTTAAAATAACTAACGTATATCCTGGATTCAGATAGCGCCTCCTCGACTTCTGCCAGCGTTTTGGCGACATCCGATGGTATATCAGAGCCTATTAGCTCCATATCTATCTCTATGGCTGACCAGATATCACCGGCAAATTCGTTAAAGACTTCATCAAATTGCTTCTCAAGCTCCGTTGTGGATAGCCCGGCAAACTCCGCTGGCGGTGAATTCAGGAAATCCTGTTTCAGTATATTTTCTATGCTTTCTTTGGCTGGTTCCAGCTGGATAACTATGCTCGTATCCTGTTTGAATCCTAAAATATAGTCATAGATAGGCGGGATGGCGATACTTACCTGTTCTTTCAACCATGGTTCTAAATCCTGCGCAATATCATCTATATATGGCTTGGTTGATAAGCCGTAGGGCAGGTCTACATCAGCCATCATTTCAGCAACCAGTTCCTTCACAAGCGGGGTGAGGTCAGAATTCTCTATAATAGAGACAGAAAAGTCCGGGTCAAGGATAGTATCTTTCAGCACTAAAGCCATGTCCAGGTCTTCGGATTTCCCGTTCAGGTAGTCATAGATGATATGGATAGTTTCGCCTATCCGTTCCTTTAGCTCCGCTTCGTTTTCTGTGATACTGCTCTTAATAAGATTAACCAGCTCTGGTTTGCCTTCCATGGTCTCATCAAATTCTGCCTCCTCAACCAGTGATTCCATTGGCAGGCTATCTATACGGGAACTGACATGGTTGGCGTTGAAAGCCGTCATTTTCATTGAGAACAGGAAGCCGAAAACGAAAAGTGCCAGAACCAGTAGCAGGCTCAAAAAAACCACTGCGATTATTTTAGGCGTACTCATTTAAAATTCTCGTCATATTTTTTGTTATTCGCTTGCCAAATACTACATTTAATGTTTTTCAGTGTCAAATGTTTCATAAAAATAAGGTTGTTTCTCTTGACATTTACGGCTGAAAATGGTAGATTAAATAGTTTTAGCAGTCTTAGCATTAGATTGCTAACAGGAGGTTGAGATGTTGCAGCCAAGGACGGCAACAGTACTCAATTCTATAACAAAGCAATATATCGTGCGGGCGGTGCCGGTATCGTCGGCTAGCATTGTCGGTGATAGTGGATTGGGTGTAAGCTCAGCGACTATCCGCAATGAAATGGTGTTTCTGGAAGGCGATGGTTATATAATTCGCCCGCACCATGCCGCCGGCAGCATACCTTCTGATAAGGGGTATCGTTATTATGTGGGCACATTGAGCAATATAGAGCTGCCTGTGGCGGAAAAGCGACTTATAGATCACCTTTTTCACCAGGTTGAAGAAAATCTTGAAGAATGGCTCGGACTGGCGGTAGCGCTTCTGGCGCAGCGGGTACAGAATGTAGCCATTATGACAATGCCAAAACCACCGGCTTGCAAGCTTAAACACCTGGAGCTTGTTTCATTGCAGGATTGCCTGACACTGGCGGTACTCGTACTGCACGGTGCCATATTGAGACAACAGCTAATAAACTTTGACAAGCCGATTTCTCAAAGTGAATTAACAGCCATCGCTGCTGGATTGAACGAAGCCTATTCCGGATTGTCGGCTTTACAGATAAGTACTAAAGGAAATGAACTTTCGGCTATCGAACAGCGAATAACCGATTGTCTGCTCAAAATAATGCAGACTGAAGATAGCAGGGGGCATGAAGAACCCTACATGGACGGTTTGCACTACCTGATGAATCAGCCGGAGTTTAATACCGGTGGCCAGCGGATAGCGAGCCTGGTCGGATTGATAGAACAAAGGAAGCTGATGGATATAATACTGCCCGAAGCATTTGATGGCTGTGATGTTCAGGTAGTAATAGGCAGGGAAAACAGGGAAGAAACCATTCAGGACTGTAGCGTTGTTATCAGCCGCTACGGTCTTTCTGATGAAGCGGTTGGTACGATAGGTATCGTCGGTCCTACCAGGATGCCCTATGCCCGTACTATTTCTACTATGGGTTACATGGTTTCAATGATGAGCCGGCTGGTGGCTGAGCTTTATGGCAGGGAGCTGCCAGGTGCCGATAAGCAAACCGCCGAAAATTAAAGAACCTGAGGGGTAATTATTAATGATGGAAGAAAAACAACCTGAAGAAACAGAACAATCCGAAGAGGAATCAATTGAATTGGAAGACATAGAGGCTCTGAGGGAAGTTTTGAACGAAGAGAAGGCTAAGGCGGAAAGTCACCTGCAGAATTGGCAGAGAACTCAGGCAGACTTCATTAATTATAAGCGGCGTAGCGAGCAGGAAAAAGAAGAGATGAAAGGATTTGCCAATTCGGTGCTTATCTGCAATCTGCTGCCTGTCCTTGATGACCTGGAACTGGCATTGGGCTCTATACCGCCAAGTCTGGCAAAGCTCCCCCTGGGTGGAGGGCATCAAGCTTATTGAGCGTAAGTTTCACACTATTCTTGAGGCTCAGGGAGTTACTCTGATAAAGACGAAAGGGAAACCGTTTGACCCGAACCTGCACGAAGCGGCTATGAGCACCCCGGGTAGGGAAGGAATGGTAGTAAGGGAACTGAAAAAAGGCTACAAACTGCGCGATAGGATTATAAGGCCGGCAACCGTAGCAGTTGGCGGCGGTAACGGTGAGAATAAATAAAAATATATCTTAATATCATCTAGTTAAGGAGGAAAGTAAAACATGGCAAAGGTAATTGGAATTGATCTGGGTACTACTTTTTCGGTTGTAGCGGTGATGGAAGCCGGGGAGCCAACGGTTATCCCCAATGCCGAGGGTAACCGCATAACACCGTCGGTAGTAGCCATCAGCAAAAACGGTGAGCGCTTGGTTGGACAGATAGCCAAGCGCCAGGCGATTACAAATCCGGATAATACGATATTCAGCATAAAGAGACTGATGGGACGCAAGTTTGAGGAACCCTCAATAGAGATTGATAAAAAACTGCTGCCTTATAAGCTGGTAAAAGCGGATAATGGGGATACCCATGTTCAGATGGGTGACAAAACCTATTCTCCCCCTGAAATATCGGCAATGATTCTGCAAAAATTGAAGTCTGATGCCGAAGCATACCTCGGTGAGAAGGTTACCGAAGCCGTTATAACGGTGCCGGCTTATTTTAGCGATAGCCAGCGGCAGGCAACTAAAGATGCCGGCAAGATAGCCGGGCTTGAAGTTTTGAGGATAATAAACGAACCGACGGCTGCTTCGCTGGCATATGGGCTGGATAAGAAAAAGGATGAGACCATTGCCGTTTATGACCTGGGTGGCGGTACATTTGATATATCCATACTGGAGCTGGGTGAGGGAACCTTCCAGGTAAAGTCTACAAATGGTGATACCCACCTGGGTGGTGACGATTTTGACCAGAGGAT
>JBDRFC010000067.1:0-7165 GCA_043819155.1 Chloroflexota bacterium
GGCCAGATTGAGAAGCAGTTCGGCAAGGGCGCTATTATGAAGTTGCGCGAAACCGCCGAAAGGCCGAAGGTTGCAGCCATTCCCAGTGGCTCACTGGCGCTGGATATTGCTCTAGGCGTAGGCGGTATCCCCAGAGGGCGAGTTACGGAAATTTTTGGCCCCGAGGGTTCGGGCAAGACCACCCTGGGCCAGCATATAATTTCTGAAGCCCAGAAAAGAGGGGGCATCGCCGCCTATATTGATGTCGAGCATGCATTAGACCCAACCTTTGCCGCCCACTGCGGTGTTAACCTGGATGACCTCCTGATTTCCCAACCGGATACCGGCGAGGAAGCGCTGGAAATTACCGAGGCCCTTGTCAGGAGCGGCGCTTTAGATGTTATTGTCGTCGATAGCGTTGCAGCCCTTGTACCGCGAGCTGAGCTAGAGGGTGAGATGGGGGATTCCCATGTCGGCCTCCAGGCGCGCCTGATGTCGCAGGCACTGAGGAAACTGACAGCCGCCATCGGCCGCTCGGGGACGGCGGTAGTATTTATCAATCAGCTGCGGGAAAAGGTGGGTATTATCTTCGGTAATCCAGAGGTTACACCGGGTGGCAGGGCACTGAAGTTCTATAGCTCGGTAAGGCTGGACTTGAGACGCATTGAGACCCTCAAGCAGGGCAATATAGCAATTGGCAGCCGGGTTAGAGCCAAGGTGGTCAAGAACAAGGTAGCACCACCATTCAGAAGCGCCGAGTTTGATATTATGTTTGACTCCGGTATAAGCCGGGAGGGTAATATCATTGACCTCGGTGTTACACTGGGGCTGATTAAGAAAGCCGGTGCCTTTTTCTCCTATGGTGACGTTCGCTTGGGGCAAGGTAGAGAGAGTGCCAAGAAAAACCTGGCTGGAAATCCTGAGTTAGCTCAGGAGATTGAAGGGCAGGTCAGGGCCTCAGCTGTCACCACCTATAGTTTTTCAGATAGTAGTTGACGCATCAAACAACGATGAGTCAATAAAATAAAAAACGATTAGGCGTTGCAGAGCTGGGGCAGCTACCTCAGCTCTATTTATTTGAAAGGGCAGCAAAACGGTGGCCAAGATTACCGCCCTTCGCTCTGGCAAGGGGCGTAACAAAAGGGTAAATGTATCACTTGACGGCAGGCATGCCTTTAACCTTGAGGCAAATGTAGTGATAAAGGAAAGGCTCAAGGTCGGGCAGGAAATATCCACCGCTCAGGTGGAAGCGCTGAAAAAAGCCGGTTTCCAGCAACGCTGCTACGACGCAGCCGCGCGGCTGCTCGGTTACCGCCCCCGCAGTGAACATGAGATGAGGCAGCGGCTTACCCAGCGTGGCTTTGACAATGACACCATAGGAGTGGTACTGGCCAGACTGAAAGAGCAGGATTTGATAAACGATAGTGATTTTGCCAGATTCTGGAGGGATACCCGCCAGTCCTTCAGCCCGCGCAGCCAGTGGCTGACCAGAGTGGAACTCAAACAAAAAGGGGTACCCGGCGAGATAATAGACCAGGTGGTAGGCGACATCAACGATATTGATAATGCCTACCATGCAGCCAAGAAAAAGGCTTGCAGTCTGGTCACGGCTGACTATCAGGACTTCCGCCGCCGCCTGGGTGAATATCTCAAGCGCCGCGGTTTTGGTTACAGCGTGATAATAAAAACCATTGAGCGTCTATGGCAGGAAAGAGAGGAGCCTCAAACAGTTTAATTACCCTAATCCCAACAATAAAACAAGCATGGTTAATCATCTGGTTATTACATAAAAAGTAGATTAGAAAGGAGGGGAGAGGAAATGGATATAGCTAATGTACTAGGTATATTTTTTAGCTTTGTTATCGGCGTCATTTTCGGTGGCATGGCCCTGCTCCTGTCAAGGGGGATGATGGCCAACCGCCAGATCCGCATTGCCCAGAAGAAGGCAGCCAAGATAGTAGCCGAAGCCGGAACCGAAGCTAAAGACGTGCTTAACGAAGCCAAGTTAGAAGTAGACAAGGGTAAAACAATTGCCGATAACGAAATCCGTGAAAGGCGTGCCGAGGCGCAGCGCCAGGAAAACCGTCTCAATCAAAAGGAGGTTGCACTGGAGCGCAAGCTGGAAGAAGTAGAGTACCAGAAGGGCAACCTGACCAGCAAGGAAAAGGAGATAGAATCAATCAGGGCTAATCTGGCAGATGTAAAGGAAAAGCAGCTGAAGCAACTGGAGCTTATTTCCGGCCTGACAAGCGATGAGGCAAAGCAGGAGCTTCTCGACAATATGGAGGTCGAAATGAATGCAGAAGCTTCACGGCGTCTTCGCGAATGGGAAACAAAGATAACGGCCGAGGCAGAGGAGAAGTCAAGAAATATACTGTCGCAGGTTATTCAGCGCAACGCCTCCGAAGTGGTATCGGAAACAACCGTCAGTGTTGTACCCCTGCCCAACGATGAAATGAAAGGGCGACTCATCGGTAGAGAGGGACGCAACATACGGGCACTGGAACAGGCAACCGGCGTTGACCTAATCATCGACGACACACCTGAAGCGGTAACACTATCCAGCTTCGATCCTGTGCGGCGGGAGATCGCTCGCCAGGCTCTGAACAAGCTCATCCTTGATGGACGTATTCACCCGGCTCGCATCGAAGAAGTGGTGGCTAAGGCAAAGGAGGAAGTGGAAGCTACCATATATAGCGCTGGAGAGCAGGCAGCCTACCAGGCCGGCGTACACAGGCTGCGCCCCGAGCTAATCCGCTTTCTTGGCCGCCTTAAATACCGCACCAGTTATGGACAGAATGTCCTGACACACAGCGTCGATACTGCCAACCTGGCGGGTATGATTGCCGCCGAGATTGGAGCCGATATCAATATAGCCAAGAGATCCGGTCTACTGCATGACATTGGTAAAGTCGTAGATCGCGAGGTGGAGGGCACCCATGCCGCCATCGGTGCAGACTTGGTCAAGCAATGGGATAAATCAAAGGATGTTGTCCGCGGCATCGCTGAGCACCATCTTGAAACCAACGATGTCAGTATCTGGGGTTTTATAGTTTCAGCGGCGGATGCCATCAGCAGCGCCAGACCCGGAGCCAGACGTGAGTCTCTGGATAACTACCTGAAACGGCTAAAAGCACTGGAGGAAATAGCCGACAGCTTTAAAGGCGTAGAGAAATCTTACGCCATTCAAGCCGGCCGTGAAATCCGCATACTGGTTAAACCCGAGGATATAGATGACCTTGGTTCCATGAGACTGGCACGGGATATAGTCAAACGGATAGAGGAAAACCTTGAATATCCCGGACAGATAAAAGTCTCCGTAATCAGAGAGACAAGGGCTGTAGACTACGCCAAGTAGGGGGTTTAAAACAACAGGCATTACTGCGCTGCAGCGGTCTGCCTGCTGTTAATGAAAAGTGATAATTTTAACTATTGGAGATATAATCGGCGGCCCCGGCAGGCGAGCGGTAAAGGAGGTTTTACCCGGCCTGAAAGAGCAATACGGAATTGATTTCGTTATTGCTAATGGGGAAAACGTTGCCGGCGGCCTGGGGCTGACCCTGAAAACGTCTGATGAGCTACTTGACGCCGGAGTTGATGTTATAACCTCGGGCAATCATATCTGGGCGCAGAGGGAGATTATACCCTATCTGGATAGTGAAATGCCCATTCTCCGCCCGTTAAACTACCCTCCGGGGGTGCCCGGCAGGGGCTATCTTGTGTTTAGAAACCGGATGGTGGTGGTCAATCTGATAGGCAGAACCTTTATCGGTAACTTTGACTGCCCGTTCCGGGCAATGGACAAACTGCTTGCCGAGCTTGAGGTTAAACCTGCGGTTATTATAATTGATTTTCACGCCGAGGTAACCTCGGAAAAAATGGCGCTGGGGCGTTATCTGGACGGCCGCGTCAGCGCCGTACTTGGCACGCATACCCATGTCGGCACCATAGATAGCCAGCTGCTGCCAAAGAGCACCGCTTATGTTACAGATATAGGTATGACCGGCCCGGTTAATTCGGTAATCGGCGATGACACCGATGCCGTCCTCAGCCGTTTTTTAAGCATGATTCCCAACAGATTAGCCGTCGGCAAAGGCAGGGTAGCCTTCAATGCCATCCTGGTTACAGTGGATGAAGAAACAGGCCTGGCAACCGGTATTGAAAGAATCTGCCGTGAGGTAGGGTAGTGGCTGGTAAAACAGACCTGCATATACATACCAACATCTCTGACGGTAAATTCAGCCCACAAGAGATTGTAGAGAAAGCCGCCCGGCTCGGTCTGGGTGTTATTGCCATCTGCGACCATGATAATACAGATGGCATTCCCCCGGCGCTGGCGGCTGCCCGTGCTTTCCCACAGCTTAAGGTTATACCCGGCGTTGAAATCAGCACCTATGCCCCCGGCAGTGAAATACATGTTCTCGGTTATTTTATGGATCTTAAAAACCCCAAATTTGAAAATACCCTATTGGATTCCCGCAACTCAAGGTTGGAGCGGGCGAAGGAAATGATTGCCAGGTTGAATAAATTGAATATAGATATTAGCTGGCAGCAGATACAGCAGGCTGCCGGCGACAGCACGGTGGGCCGCCCTCATATAGCACAGGTAATGCTGGATAAAGGCTACATAAAATCATTTAAAGAGGCATTTGATAAATATATAGGGCTGGGAGGCCCGGCTTATATCGAGCGGCATAAAATAACCCCGCCGGAGGCGGTAATCCTTATAAAAGAAGCCAATGGCTTGCCGGTTCTCGCCCACCCGTTAACAATCAAGCAGCCGGAAGGGATGATTGCCGAACTGAAAGCAGCCGGTCTGGTGGGCATTGAAGTCTATTACAACGGTTATACAGAAGAAGAAAGGAATACTCTGGCACTGCTGGCAGACAAATATAATCTTATCGCCACCGGTGGCAGTGATTACCACGGCATTGATGACAACGCCGAAACGATGCTGGGTGACGCCGGTGTGCCGCCGGAGGCTGCCGAGCGGCTGGTTGCTCTGGCCGGGCAGCAAGGGCATACGTCTGTCAAATTATAACTCTTGGAGGATTTGTGACTATCGAGTTTATATTGCTATGTATAGGCGCCTATCTTTTAGGCTCTGTGCCATTTGCTTTCCTGCTGGCTAAATGGTTCTATGGTATCGATATCCGCCGGTACGGCACCGGTAAGATCGGTGCCGCCAATGTCCTGCGGGTAGCTTCAAAATGGCTGGCTATACCGGTGGCTATTTTTGACATCGGTAAAGGGGCGTTAATGGTCTGGGCGGCCCAGCTTCTGGGAATGGGAGCGGCGGCACAGGTAACGGTGGGGTTAATTACAATTGTCGGTCACAACTGGCCCGTGTTTCTACGCTTCAGGGGCGGGCGCGGTATTTTCACAAGTCTGGGCGTTATTACCATGTTATCCCCGTGGCTGGGGCTTATTATTCTGATCATACCCTACCTGTTTGCCCCCATCCGCCAGGTAGCCTTCGGCGTCTTTCTGGCGCTGGTTTCTCTGCCCTTCTTCAGCTGGTTCCTCAGCCAGCCATTGGCTATAGATGAAAGGCTGCCGGTTACACTGGGCTTAGTAGTGTTATCGCTTATGGCATTCTTCAAAAGACTGGTCACCCCAAGAACCGAACTCAGTAAATCAGTACCGATGGCAGAGCTTATCTTCAACCGCATTCTTTTTGACCGTGACATAAGAGATGCCAGTGCCTGGACACAGAGGAAATCGGGTAAATAGAAGGCTAATGGAGATAATGAAACTTGTCACCGCTTGATACAACATATTTGGGTATCCCGGGCTATTTCATCTTCTGGGTTCTGACCATACTTGCCTTTGGCTTATTCGCCTATAGAATATCCAGGCTCATCCGTTATATGTTTCTGGGGCAAAAAGAAAAAGGCTTTGGCAAACTGCTGCGCAGAGGGCTGTCAACCACAATCATAACCCTGGGTCAATGGTGCCAACTAAAAGGCATCACCTTTAAAGATAAAGCCGGCATAGGCCACGTCATCCTCGCCTGGAGTTTCTCCGTATTCGTTGTCTTCTATGTGGCATTTATTATTATCGGCGCCGGCTTCGGCCTTTCGGAAAGCCTGGAGCACTCCGCTTTCTTTTACTACTATACCTGGATTATGGACATAATTATTCCCTTTGTAATCCTGGCTGTTTTATGGGCTATCGTCCGTCGCTACATAATAAAGCCCCCCAGGCTAAAGGGAGAGCAGACAATAGAGGCTATGGTAATTCTTATTACCGTACTCCTGCACCCGCTGACGCACCTTTTTAAAATAGCTACCGGCATTGCCCTGAATCACCCACCGGCCGGCCTGGGAGGCGCCCTGCCGCCGATAAGTTCAGCATTGAGCAATCTCTTCAACAACATCAGCCCCGATTCCATACAGGCGGCTCATAACGCCTTCTTCTGGACGCACTGGCTCGTTATACTGTTCGTTCTTGTATTCATAACATACTCAAGATACCTGCATATGGTGGCGTCACTTTTCAACATCTTTTTCCGCTCACCCCTGCCCAAAGGCACCCTGCGTTCAATTGACCTGGAAACGGCAGAAATATTCGGCAGCGCCAAAATAACCGACCTCACCTGGAAGCAGATACTTGACCTCTATTCCTGCGTCGTCTGCGGCCAGTGCCAGGATGTCTGTCCGGCAACAACCAGCGGCAAGCCGCTCAATCCCAAAACACTTATTCAGGATATGAAGCAGCACCTGCTGCAAGTTGCCCCCGGCTTGCTAAAAAACAGGGAAAACGGCTCAAGTAAAATGCTGCCGGGCGAGATTATAACACAGGATACAATCTGGGCTTGCACCACCTGCCGTGCCTGCGACGAAGTCTGCCCTCTCTATGTAGAGCATGTCGACAAGATTATAGACCTGAGGCGAAATCTGGTAATGGAGCAGGCAATTATACCGGAAACTGCCGAGCAAGCCCTCAGATGCATCGAAGACAGGGGCCACCCGTGGCGCGGCACAACAGCCTCAAGGACCGACTGGGCTGAAGGTATTGATATAAAAACCATTGCCGATGACGGCGATATTGACCTCCTCTTCTGGGTGGGCTGTACCGGGGCGCTGGAGGAAAGAAGTATAAAGATAAGCCGTTCACTGGTAGTTATACTCAAGCAAGCCGGCGTCAACTTCGGTATCCTGGGCGCTGAAGAGAGCTGCTGCGG
>JBDRFC010000068.1:0-4089 GCA_043819155.1 Chloroflexota bacterium
CCCTTAAGTAGCAGAGTTGAAATCACTCTGCCCGCCCTCGGCAGGTTTTTATATTTTTATATTATCTATTCTTTATTTATTTCTCCAGTTCTTCGGTGATATCCTTGGCCATCTTCAGGAACAGCTTCCTGAGCCTCTTCATGACATCTTCGGCAGCCTTTTCGCCGGATATCCGGGCTTCATCCGCCGCTTTTCTGGCATCAGCAGCCGCCGTCTCAATCTCCTCTAAAATTACAGGTAAAGGCGTATCCATTATTCTCTGCTTCTTTTCAGGTTCCTTTTCCATATTCCCTCCTTTTTTATTTATTATATTTCCTTTAGTATCCCCAGTCTTTTGCGCACGGCTTGGCTCTCAAGCTCCCGGATGGCGTCGGCGGCAATCCAGCGGGCGGCTCTGGAATCTATCTGCTGGATTTCCCTGGCGGTTTGCAACGCCGCCGCGTTCAGGTTTTTGTTCTTCTTGCCGATGTGCCGCAGCGCCCAGTTGACGGCTTTCCTTACGAAGTTTCTTTCATCGGTAGAAGCCTTTTTTATAATAGGCAGCAGCTCTATAAATCTTGCATCGGCGGTTTTCTTATCGTGCCAGGCAAGGCAGGCTATCAGCGAAAAGGCAGCCCTCTTGACAAATTCCTCTTGCCTTTCAGACCAGTCTATAACCTTCTTCCAGGCGATGGGGCTTTTATCAAACAGGTTCATGCACACCTGGTCGCAGACGTCCCAGGAGTCTATATCCTTTACCCAGTCTTCCATCTGCGCTTCGGTCAGCTTTGCCGGATCGCCTATCATAGACGCCAGTATCCTGGCTTCGGCTATGCTCGTCCGCCACAATTCCAGCGCCAGCCCATGGTCCCTGCCCAGTTTCTTTGCCATTTTGCGCATATCGGGCACGGACACGCCCAGCCTGCTCCCCACCGCCATACCGAAGCGCGCCATCCCCTCCAGCGCCCCCGGTTTTGCCTTCTTTTTAAGCTCTTCTATAACATCTTCAACCGCGGGCATATCTAAATCACCTTCTATCCAATGAGTATCTAGCAAAACATTCTACCACCCAGCGACGGCATCATTCCATATACTTTTATTGAGATTTTAATCTATTTTATCTTTAGCACCATTGACAATAAGCTTTTTATGTGCTATATTATTGCCAGTAGTCATCTTTTTGACAGGAGGAGACGAATGTTGCCCAGTGAAATGGTTGTCCTGATGGCAGTTGCTTCAGCCGGCAAACAAGATGAAAAGCTGCTTACCCGCCCGTTGGATGTTATCGGCGAATATATCGGCTATCTATGCTCTTCCCTTATAAGACGTGACTACTTAAAGGACAATAAGCCAAAGGGATACCGGCTTACCGCCAAGGGGTTGGAAGCCATCTGCGAATTCATAGCCAGGAACCAGAATAAGTCCGATGATATAAGAATTATGCTGCAGCAGCTGGGCATTGATATTGATCCGGAAATAGCCAGACTGGAAAGGGAAAAAGTCTTAATCGGTTTGTAAAAAAGCAATAAACGTTCTACTTTAGGGCCTCCTTGTAAGTGAGCCGTACATCTCAGGAAAGGGTGTACGGCTCACGTATTTATTGACATCAGGGACCTGTAATCCTAGAATAGACGGCAGACAAGGCAAGTAGATACATGAAATGAAAAAGCCCAATAATTTAACAGTAATAGTCGTTTGGGAGTCTATAACCGCCTTCGGGGCTTTTATCGGCATATGCGCCATCGCCTTCATTGCCTTTCCCGATGCCGTCAATGATATGCTGGGGTCGGCTATGCCCGGCGCCGTTTTCGGTCTGAGCATATCCGTGCTGGTGCTTATCTGTTATATCGGCGTTGCCATAGCCGGCGGTGTCGGCCTGTTGAAGGGCAAGGAGTGGGGACGCGTCCTCAGTATTGCCCACGCAGCGCTAAGCCTAATTTCATTTCCCATAGGCACAGTTATCGGCATAATTATTATAATGTACCTGACTAAATCAGAGGTAAAGGATTATTTTCAAGCCGGTAGCGGCGGGCAACAGTAGTTTTAAAGCCCCACCCGCCTGTAATTCCTAGCCGCCGTTTCCAACAACGTAGTTGCGCAGCGTGCCCACGGAAGGTATCCTAACCTCTATTGTATCACCGGGGTACATCGGCCCGACGCCGCTGGGTGTGCCGGTGGCAATGATATCCCCCGGCAGCATCGTCATCACATTTGAAATGAAGTTTATAATCTCTGGCACGGAATAGATAAGGTCGGCGGTATTGCCCTTCTGTTTCAGGTTGCCGTTAAGGTACGTCTCCAGGTCAAGATTTCCCGGGTCAAGCTCTGTTTCAATCCAGGGGCCGATGGCGGCAAAGGTATCGAAGCCCTTGGCTCTTGTCCACTGCCCATCGTGGTTTTGCAGGTCTCTGGCGGTAACATCGTTAAAACAGGCATAACCCAGCACATAATCCAGCGCATCCTCAACCGATACCCGCCAGACCGGCTTCTTTATAACCACCGCCAGCTCGCCCTCGTAGTCCACCCTGGCTGAAGCCGAGGGATAGTTAATATTCTCCCCCGGGCCTATCACCGCCGTCGACGGCTTCAGGAAGGTGAGGGGGGAGTTGGGCATCGGTAAATCCATTTCCTTGACGTGCGAATGGTAGTTAAGCCCCATGGCGATAATCTTGGAAGGCTCGCACGGCGCCAGCAGCCTCACCTGGCTGCGCTGATAAATCTCGCCCGTCTTTTTTATGTGTCGGTAGGGCTTACCCTCAATAGCCTGAACGGTTTGACCGTCTATTACGCCGTACCTGGCTTTGCCGTCAAGGGTAAATCTAACTATTTTCATCGTTAAAATCTATTTTAGCCGATATTAGAAAATAAATGCAAACTCAGGCAGCGCCGCCGGCAGAGACATTATTATAATCATTCTTGACACACCCGGGGTCTGTTGTTAAACTTTTATCTGCATCAGCTATTGATTACCCGCCGATTGTTTCTCGCAGGGAGATATATTTGTCACAGCAACTGGATAAAGGGCTGGTTTCCATCTTCACCGGCGATGGTAAAGGTAAAACCAGCGCTGCCATAGGCACTGTTGTCAGAGCCGCCGGCCAGGGATTGCACTCATTCATCGTCTTTTTTATGAAGGGGGAGGACTACGTTCACGGCGAGATGAACAGCCTGGCTGAAATACCCGGTGTTAGCTTTGCCAACTTCGGGCAGAAGGGCCGGGTTGACAAAGAAGCTGTTAGCGCCGAAAATATAGGGCAGGCAAAACTGGCATTAAATACCGCCAGAGATGCCATGCTCAGCGGCAACTATGACATTATCGTGCTGGACGAGGTAAACATAGCCCTGGATTATGGGCTATTAGAACTGGAAGAGGTAGTAGGGCTTATTGAAGACAAGCCGCAGAAGGTAGAGCTTATACTAACCGGACGCCATGCCGATCCTAAACTGGTGCAGATGGCGGACCTGGTTACCGAAATGCTTATGATTAAACACCCCTATACCAAGGGCATAGAGGCCCGCAGGGGCATTGATTATTAAATGAATACTCTTTAGGAGGAGATTGTGAAACTAACACTAAGCGTAATAAAGGCGGATATCGGCGGCTGGGTAGGCCATTCGGAGTCTCACCCGGAGATTCTGGAGCTGGCGCGGCAGCACCTTGAAAAGGCAAAAACAAAAGGGATGCTGATTGACTATCATGTTACCAAGTGCGGTGATGACTTGCAGCTGATTATGACCCATAAGCTTGGCGAGGAAAACAAGGAAATCCACAAGCTTGCCTGGGATGTCTTTGTAAGCGGCACAGAACTGGCTAAAAAGCTGAAGCTATACGGTGCCGGGCAGGACCTGCTTTCCGATGCCGTCTCCGGCAACGTCAAGGGGATGGGGCCGGGGGTGGCTGAAATGGAAATTGAAGAGCGCACCTCGGAGCCGATTATTATATTTATGGCTGACAAGACATCCGCCGGCGCCTGGAATTTGCCGCTATACAAGATGTTCGCCGACCCGTTTAATACCATCGGCCTGGTTATTGCCCCCAAGATGCACGACGGCTTCTCCTTTGAGGTCCACGACGTCAAGGAACACACCAGGATTACCTTTAACACCCCC
>JBDRFC010000069.1:0-4184 GCA_043819155.1 Chloroflexota bacterium
ACAGTTCAACTTAGAATTACGAAACCGCTGCCTTAGACTTATTAAAAATATACCAAAATAGCTAACAAATAGCTAACGGAAGGAACGATACCAGACGATACAAAACATGACTCTACGCACAAATCAAGTTGTTTGTTTTACAATGGCATAGCAATATCCGTAATGCTCTATGGATTTATACCTAGAAGTAGCCACGAAATATGATGATGAATCTCCCCATTTGAACGAGGTTCATCATATTCATGCTCAATAAGTTCTTTGATGTTTAAGAAACTGAAGTCTTTTTCTATTTCTTCCTTTGTACAAAAGTGAAGAAACTTCTCATCCTGAAAAGAGTTATTTTCATTTTCAATGCGCTTACCTTTGCCGAAGTGATGCGGGTCTCTCGTGGATAATGCACTGAGAAAAAGCATTCCATTAGGTTTCAGGCTTCTTTTAATTACTTCTCTGAGAGCCTTTCTCTCTTCAATTTCTAACACCTGATAAAGGTTCGATGCGAATACAATGTCAAATTCATAGCCGGATATTTGATTGAAGCCACAATACTGAAACTTTACCCTGGATTTTATATCACCGGCCAGCGCTTTTCGCGCCATTTCTATTGCTTCCCTGGCGTTGTCTATACCTAAAACATTGCTTTTTAAGCTTTGCGCCAAGTAAAAGGCGTCTCTCCCGTAACCACACCCCAGGTCCAATATTTCCATGCTTTTATATTGTTCTCTGATTACTCGCAGGCAGCCGTCCGCAAAAACAGCCAATTCACTAGGCTTATCGCCCCACACGTGCCTGTTAGATATATATGTTTTATCCCAAGTCATTAGTTTTTTCAATGATATAGTGGTAACTATAGTATGTCAATCCTGAATGTTTTTATACTTCACTAATCCTTTATTTCACCCGGACACCCCCTAACCTTCAGCCGCTTTCTGCGTTATAAAAGGCAGAGCATAATACACGGGGAGTAAACGGATGAAAAAGGTCTTAATATCTATACTAATGACGCTGGTGCTGGTGGGCCTGACGGCCTGCAGCGCTGTAGCCCCAACCGACATCCCGACCATAACGGGCGAGCTTATGGGCTTCCAGAACGGTGTATTGCAGTCTGAATTGCAGCGCCTGGATTCCCCTTACGTGAAAACAACCGACCAGGATGAACTGGTTGACGGCAACAGCGCCTTTGCCTTTGACCTTTACCAGCAGCTAAAACAGGCAGAAGGCAACCTCTTCTACTCACCCTACAGTATATCGCTGGCACTGGCTATGACCTATGCCGGCGCCCGCAGCGAAACCGAGCAGCAGATGGCGGATACCCTTAATTTTATTCTTGAACAGGAAAAGCTGCACAACGCCTTCAACTGGCTAGACCAGCAACTGGCGCAGCGGGGTGAAGGCGCCCAGGGCAAGGACGGCGAAGGCTTCCGCCTGAATGTTGCCAACTCCATCTGGGGGCAGGAGGATTACCAGTTCCTGGCGGATTTCCTGGATGTGCTGGCTGAAAACTATGGCGCCGGCCTCAGGGGGTTGGACTTTATTAACCAGCCGGAGGAATCCCGCCAGATAATTAACCGGTGGGTTGAAGAGCAGACGGAAGGCAGAATCAAAGACCTTATCCCAAAGGGCAGCATTGATGCAGAGATACGCCTGGTGCTTGCCAACGCCATCTACTTCAACGCCGCATGGGAACACCAGTTCAATGAAGATAGCACCATAGATATGCCTTTCCACCTGCTTGACGGCGATACCATATACGTGCCGACGATGCGCGGTGGAGGCTCACTCAATTACGCCGATGGCAACGGCTATCAGGCGGTTGAGCTGCCTTATGACGGCGGCCAGCTTTCAATGGTTATATTACTACCCGACGAAGGTAATTTTAGCAGTTTTGAGAATTCGCTGGACGCGCAGCTTGTTAGCGATATCATCCAAAATATGGAAAGCCAGGAAGGCAGCCTGACAATGCCCAAGTTTGAATTTGAATCTGAGATGTCTCTAAAGGAAACCCTTGCGGCTATGGGTATGCCGGTTGCTTTTTCTGCCAGTGCGAACTTTTCCGGCATGGACGGCAAAACCGGTAAAGATAGCTTGTATATCGGAGATGTTATCCACAAAGCCTTTGTCGCTGTTGATGAAAACGGCACCGAAGCCGCCGCGGCAACGGCAGTGATTATGGTTGGAAAAGCACCCCCGGCAGACCCGCCGGTAAACTTCAATATGGACCGCCCCTTCATATTCCTCATCCGCGATATTGAAACGGACAGCATCCTGTTTGTCGGGCGCGTCCTTAATCCGAATGCTTAAGCCGCTTTATGTAAAACTAACTTGAAAGAAATAGAGGGGGTGCCATTCCTCTCTATATCAATGGCTGTGGCAAGCAGTTCGCCGATAGAAAATGAGATTGACATTTATAATCCTCCCGCCCGGTATCTGTGCTATTCTTCGGCTTCGGCCAGTTTCTCGGCAGCCAGAGCCTTCAGTTCGGCCAGGTCATGCAGTATCTCATAGGCGCCGTGCCACTGGACATAATCCGGCCTCTGCATCCAGGCGCCAAACTTAGTCGTCCTCCCCCAGTGATGCCACAGATTGAATTCAACGAAGTCTATCGGCTCGTCGAACGGCGCCGCCGTCAGCAGCCCCTTTTCTTTCAGGTCGGCTATTATGGCTTTGCTCTCAACCACCCAGGCATTGACCGCCTCCACTGCTTTATCGGCATCGGTATAGAAGTCCGTAATAAAGCCGGAGCTATGGCATTCCTGGCAGATGCCCTGCATAAGTGCCTGGTTTTGCTGCCAATCCAGCCGCCGCTCGCTTACAGAAGCAAACAGGTACCAGGTAAGGCGGTCACCGGTATCATGTGTAACGGGGTTGTCGCCGAAAGCGCTGACATGACAGGTGGCACAGGTAGCCGCCGGCATATCGCTGACCGTTAAGACATCCATGTCGGCATCCCAGTTCCAGTTATGGCCGTCAGTGGCATAGGCAATACCGTGGCCTGATTCCTGATATATCTCCCATTGCGGGTGGTCAGGCCCGATATGGCAGGCATTACAGGTTTCGGGGCGGCGTACCTGCTCCAGGCTGAAGCTGTGCCGTTGATGGCAGTCCTGGCACTGGCCGACTGAACCATCTGCCTGCGGCTGACCGATATTATGGCAACTTTCGCAGGCAAAACGGGTGATAGCCTCACCCTCCAGAATATACAGCGCATTGCGCTCCTTGTCCGGGGCGAAACCGCCCTCGGGGATTGATTCATACATAGCCAGGTGCTCCGGGCTTAAATCTCCAGTGCCCTCCATTGCGACATAAGCCGGCAGGGCATGGCGGCTCTGGTAGAACTGGCTTACTTCGGTGGCATGGCAGGATTCGCAGATAGCCGGTGTGGGCTGACTTAACCTGAAGGCTCCATTATGCTCTTCCGCCCCGGGGTAGTCTTCGGCTACCTCGTGGCAATCACGACAGGTGTTGCCGGTGGCCGCCATGGTGCTGTAGCCGAATTGTTCCACGATACCGGGCGTATAAATACTATGGCAGAGGACACAAACGTCATCGCTGTCCGCTAGCCAGTTCACTTCACCGTTTTCGGTTGTAGTTTCAGTGGTGGATGAAGTGCAAGCCGATACCCCCAACCATACCACCCCCAGCATAACCAAAACTACCAAACCGAAGAATAATGTATATCTGGAACGGCACAAGCTTTTCTTCAGGCTATCAATCACAGCCCACCTCCTGCCCAGCTATTCCAGCGTTTATATTTTAAAGCTCTGGCTGCGATTATATCATGCGATATAAATTTAACATAAACCGGCTGCCCGTTACGAACGGCTGACCTCTACGGAGATTATTTAGCCTGTTTTCCGCCTGATATCCGCGTTTCGGCGGCCGCGGACGCTTCCATGAGGGCCTGCTTCAACAGCTCTGCCAGCTGCATGGCCTCATCCGCCTTCCGCTCCACCCTGGCAATCTTTTCGGCGGCAACCCTGGCTGCCTCGCTGGCAGCTTTCTCGCCTGCCTTACGGGCTGCCTCGGCCGCCTCTCTGGCGCCCTTAGCTGCCTCGTCGGCCAGGTGTATACTATCCTCAATCTCATCGAGAATCTGAGGTAAGGGTTTGGTCATTATTTTGCGGGATTTTATATCGTCAACCATCTTTGCCCTCCATCTGTTACTACACCCCTATTATACTCTTTAT
>JBDRFC010000070.1:0-45399 GCA_043819155.1 Chloroflexota bacterium
GTAAACGAAGGCAAACCAGGTGAAATATCTACCTCCACCTCAACGATAGCTCCCTCAAGCCCTATAAGGGCACAGCTTGTTACCTTGGCTAACATCTTACTCCTGTCTTCTAAGTTACTATGTTACCCTTAAGCCTTGGAGGTGTCAATCACAGTGAAGATCTCTTTAATCAATCAAGATATTGCATCCGACTGTATATTGTGTTATATTTTACTTAATATAAGATGATAAATTAGAGTGGGTTAGAATCCCACTTTTTTGTTGTAAGGCAACCAATAAAATTGGAGGATTAACTCCATAATGAAGAGTGATTTCTTACTGGCTATAACACAACTGGCGGCAGAGAAGAATCTGCCCCGGGATGTAGTGCTCGGTGCAGTAGAATCTGCGCTGGTATCGGCTTATCGTAAAAATAGTTTCATGCCTGCGCAGAATATCTCTGTAAAAATTGACCCGTCAAGCGGCAAGGTTGAAGTTTGGGCGGAGAAGACAGTGGTTGATAAAGTCTCAGACCCCCGCTGTGAGATATCGCTGCCCGAGGCGCTTAAAATCAATGCTGATTCACAGCTTGATGATGTCATTAATATTAAAGATACACCCCACAATGCCGGGCGCATTGCCGCCCAGACAGCCAAACAGGTTATTCTACAGCGGCTCCACGAAGCAGAGCACAGTGCCATTTTCGAAGAATATACCGATAAAGAAGGGGAGATTATAACCGGTGTTGTAAGGCGTATCGAAACACGCCAGATATTTATAGACCTGGGCAGGACAGAGGCTATAATGCCGGCGGCAGAACAGGCTCCTAATGAAAGGTATCACGTCGGCCAAAGGTTAAAGGTTTACCTTCTAGAAATAGCCCAGTCAGCCAAAGGGCCTTTACTTATTGTTTCACGCTCCCACCCAAACCTTCTACGCCGGCTCTTCGAGCTTGAGGTACCCGAAATCTTCAACGGCACTGTAGAGATAAAGGTAGTGGCTCGGGAGGCTGGTTTTCGCAGCAAGGTTGCCGTAGCGGCACGCCAGGAGGGCATTGATCCTGTTGGCTGCTGTGTCGGTCTGCGTGGCATCAGGATACAGAATATTGTCAATGAATTGAACGGCGAAAAGATAGACGTCATCAACTGGAACACAGACATCGCTGTTTTCATGGCAAATGCTCTCAGTCCGGCCAGGATAACAGGTGTTACCATAAATGAAAAGGAAAAAGCGGCTACCGTTATTATTCCGGACAAACAGCTTTCCTTGGCCATTGGCAAGGAGGGACAGAATGTAAGGCTGGCGGTCAAACTAACCGGCTGGCGAATAGATATCAAGGGTGCTTCTGAAGCTGAGGAAGAAAGGTTGAAAGCAGCCGGAGAAGAGGGTGAAGACATCGATGTTGCCGTTGGGGAGCTTGCTGGTGAAGGACCGGAAACAGGTGAAGAAGCTCCTGTTCTGGCAGAGGTTTCGGGAAAGCTGGATGATACCGCAAAAGCTCCCGAAAGTGAATTCAAGCTGCCATTTTACCTTAGAGCACCAGAGTTAAAAACGGCAAAGAAAGAGTTACGATTTGCCGAGGAAATAATAACAGCGGCGCCCCCTAAAGCCGGATCTAAAACAAAAAAGAGGAAGTCATCCAAGAAAAAGGGGACCGCCGAGGATGGCATACGCTTAAAGAAACAGCAACGGGGCCATGAAGTCTATGGTAGTGATGAAGACGAATATTAATAAGCACATCCCTTTGCGTACCTGTATCGCCTGCCGCGATATTAAAAATAAGCGTGAGCTAATTCGCTTAGTACGTAATACCGATGGTAGTATACAGATAGATACCAGCGGTAAAAAGCCGGGGCGGGGTGCTTATCTATGTCATGTGCCGGAATGCTGGCAGAACGCATTAAAAAGCGGTCGTCTGGAACATACCCTTAAAACCGATATCGCCCAGGAGAATCGGGGGCAACTTGCCGAATACGGAAATAGCTTAAGCGGGGATTATTAAATGGTTAGAGCAAATAAACGCAGTAATAGCGAACCACTGCCACAGGCGCCTGATAGCGGTTCATCTTCAACTGAAGTGAAATCTATTAAACTTCCACATACCATGAGCGTCAGGCAGCTGGCTGAATCTCTCAATGTTGGCTTTGTCGATGTTATAAAGCAGCTTATGAAAATTGACATCATGGCCAATATAAACCAGGTTATTGACTATGACGCAGCGTCACTGGTAGCCTCCAATTTCGGCTATAAAGCCCAACTTCAGGCACAGTCAGCCAGCAAAGCGGCCAGTGTCATCAGCGAGATTAAAAAGCAGCAGCTTCTGGCTGAAGAGAAGGGCAACCTGAAACCCCGCCCGCCGGTAATAACTATCATGGGACATGTTGACCACGGTAAAACAAGGCTGCTGGATGCCATCAGGCAAACGAATGTTATGGACACGGAATCCGGTGGTATCACCCAGCATATTGGTGCCTACCAGGTAGAGGTTAACGGTCAGAAGATTACCTTCCTTGATACGCCGGGGCATGAAGCCTTTACCGCCATGCGGGCTCGTGGAGCCCGGGTTACAGACATCACGATACTGGTAGTAGCCGCCGATGATGGTGTAAAACCACAGACACTAGAAGCTATAGACCACGCCAAAGCAGCCGGTGTGCCTATCGTGGTGGCCATCAACAAAATAGACAAACCTAACGCCAACCCGGATGTTGCCAAGCAACAACTTGCTGATGCGGGTCTCGTTATTGAAGAGTGGGGTGGCGATGTAATCTGCGTACTAACTTCAGCCAAGGCAAAGGAAGGTATTGATATACTGCTTGAAAACCTGCTTCTGGTAGCCGAAATGGAAAACCTGATGGCCGACCCGTCGAAACCGGCAAAGGGCGTGGTTATTGAAGCTGAAATGGACAAGACCAAAGGACCACTGGCTACAGTTCTTGTCCATGACGGCACCCTAAAACCCGGTGATTCGGTGGTAGTCGGCACTACCTGGGGGCGGATTAAGGCAATGTTTAATGATGCCGGCAAACAGGTTAGGAGGGCAAAGCCATCGACGCCGGTTGTTGTTCTCGGCTTGCATAATGTTCCCCAGGTAGGGGATACATTAACCGCCGTAACCGGTGAACGTCGGGCAAAAGAACTGGCGGAAAAAAGAAAACAGGAAGATGAAGCAGCGCCGAAAGCGGTCAGCCTTACAAATATCTTTGACCAGGTAAGCGCCGGCCGGGTTAAGGAGCTTAATATAATTGTCAAAGCAGATGTCCAGGGCAGCATCGAACCAATAAAGGATTCGCTGCAGAGGCTGAGTACAGACGAAGTGCAGGTCAACCTTGTTCATATCGGCAGCGGTAATGTTACCGAAAGCGATGTCATGCTGGCTATTGCCTCAAAGGGTCTGATTATCGCTTTTAATACAGGTGCCGAAGCCGGCGCCACGCACCTGGCTGAAACCGAAAGTGTAGACATCCGCAACTACAATGTTATTTACGACCTGGTAGGCGATGTTGAAAAAGCCCTTAAGGGTATGCTCGAACCTGAGTATGTCGAGGTTATTGATGGCCGGGCGGAGGTAAGGGCTTTATTCCCCAGCAGTAAAAAGAGAAGCGCAGCCGGCATCTATGTCACCGAAGGCAAAGTGAGCCGAAGTGCATCGGTAAGGATTCTGCGCAACAAAAAGATTTTGGCTGAATCTGTGGTCGCCAACCTGAAGCGCTTCAAGGATGATGTTAAAGAAGTAGCTACCGGCTATGAGTGCGGTATTATGGTTAAGAACTACAATGATTTTCAGGTTGGCGATATACTTGAGTTCTTCAGCCGTCAAAAATCCGGCTAGGAGAATAGTATGGTTTTTCGTATAGAACGGGTGAATCATCTCATCCGCCAGGAAATAAGCGATCTGCTAAGGCTCGAAGTAAAAGACCCCAGGCTCAGCGGTCTTGTCTCTATCACCGAAGTGGAAACATCTGCCGATCTGAAATATGCCAAGGTCTTTTTTAGCTGTCTATGCGACAATGAGGAAAAGAAAGAGATATTAAGTACGCTGGTTGCTGCTTCGGGTTTTCTGCATAATGAGCTGGCAAAACGCTTGACTCTGCGCCATATACCTGAACTCGACTTTCGCTGGGATGATTCCATTGAAAAAGGGGCTCGTATTCTGGAGCTCATAAACAAAGTGGCACAAAATGGAGAGCAAAGCTGATTATGGATGGCATCTTTAATATTAATAAACCACCGGGCAATACCTCATTTAGCATCGTATCTATTGTCAGGCGGCTGACCGGTGAGCGCCGGGTTGGTCATGCCGGCACTCTTGACCCGATGGCCAGTGGTGTCTTGCCAGTCTGCTTAGGTAGGGGCACGAGGATTGTCGAGTTTCTGCTGGAGGACAGTAAGGTATATCGGGCACAGATAGAACTCGGTGTTGCCACAGATACCCACGACGCCAGCGGCAGTATTACCATTCGTGGTGATTCTTCAACTATAAAATTGGAACGGCTAGAGCAGGCGCTTAACTCGTTCCGCGGTTTAATACAGCAGGTGCCGCCGATGTTCAGCGCTTTAAAATACAAGGGCAAGCGTCTTTATAACCTCGCCAGAGAGGGTATTACCATAAAGCGTGAAAGCCGAGCTGCCACAATCTATCGTCTTGAGCTATTGGATTTTAAAACACCTTTTGTTTCGCTTGAAATAGAATGCAGTCGCGGTACTTATATACGCTCACTGGCTTATGACCTAGGTGAGCTTCTGGGTTGCGGTGCCCACCTAAAGGAACTGGTTCGCCTCAGTTATGGACCCTTTGATATAAAGGCAGCCGTTTCACCGAATCAGCTTGAGGATGCTTTTTCCAATAACAACTGGCAACAATTTTTATATCCTATAGATACTGTGTTAAGTAACTGGTCGGCGGTGGTTGTCGGTGATAAGCAGGAGCAGGTTATAAAAAACGGTGGCTGTGTATCCATGGAGAATAGCCAGGCAGCAGATGTTAATGAAAGAAGATGCCGTGCTTATAACCAGAACGGCTGTTTTCTGGCAGTGCTATACTTCAATACCGAGAGAGGACAATGGCAACCGGAAAAGGTATTCGTTTAACCACTTTTAGGTTTAAGCTCTTGACAACCTGCCTATAAAATAGATATAGTTCAGACAGTGTTCAGGAGGAGGTAGAGGATTTTGGAAGCTTATTGTTTAAAATGCCGCACAAAGAGGGATATAAAGAATCCTCAGCGGGTTACCCTTAAGAATGGCAGACCAGCCACACAGGGCGTCTGCCCCGTATGCGGCACTAAAGTATTCAGGATAGGAAATAGCTAATCATACAAAAAATACATCTTATCTTTGACTAACAGCCAGTCAATAGTATAATGCGTGTTCTGGCTGGTCTGACAAGTTGTTATTAATTACAGGAAAGCCTGCAGTATAATTCTGTTTTACTGGAAAGGGGTATAAAATTGGGCAGTATAAATGTAGCCTTAATAGGAATCGGTAACTGCTGTTCTTCACTGGTGCAGGGTGTTCATTTCTATAAGAAGGCAAAGGATGTTGAATTCGTTCCCGGGCTTATGCATGTAAATCTCGGCGGCTACCACATAAGCGATATCAACTTCGTCGCCGCCTTTGATATTGACAAGAATAAGGTGGGCCAGGACCTGTCAAAGGCAATCATCGCACCACCTAACAATACCTTCAAATTCTGCGATGTTCCACCAAGCGGCGTAAAGGTTGAGCGGGGTATGACCCATGATGGCCTGGGCAAATACCTATCCAAAATAATAGAAAAGGCACCGGGGCCGACTGCCGACATAGTTAAGATCCTGAAGGATACGAAGACAGATGTAGTCATAAGCTACCTTCCGGTGGGCAGCGAAGAGGCAACCAAGTGGTATGTAGAACAGATACTGGAAGCCGGTTGTGGCTTCATAAACTGCATTCCGGTATTCATTGCCCGCGAGAAATACTGGCAGCAACGCTTTGAGAAAAAGGGGTTGCCCGTAATCGGTGACGATATTAAATCCCAGGTCGGGGCGACCATAGTCCACAGAGTGCTGACGCGCCTATTCAGTGACCGCGGCGTCAAGATGGAGAAGACTTACCAGCTTAACTTTGGCGGTAATACAGATTTTCTAAATATGCTGGAACGGGAGCGCCTTGAATCCAAGAAAATATCAAAGACAAATTCCGTTACTTCCCAGCTTGATTATAAGCTTGACCCTGATGATATCCATATCGGCCCCAGTGACTATGTTCCCTGGCTTACCGACCGCAAGTTCTGCCATATCCGAATGGAGGGACGCACATTCGGCGATGTTCCCCTGAACCTGGAATTGAAACTGGAGGTATGGGATAGCCCCAACTCAGCCGGTGTGGTTATTGATGCCATACGTTGCTGCAAACTTGCCCTGGACAGAGGATTGAAAGGAGCACTGGTTGCGCCTTCTTCCTATTTTATGAAATCTCCTCCGGTTCAATATACAGATAACGAAGCCCGCCGCCTGGTGGAGGAGTTTATTACCGAACAGCCAGCGTGCCAGCCGGTAACCAAGCCTGTAAATAATAAATCCTAGCTACCATTAGTGTTAAAGTTTAGAATTAACAGAGCATAGAGCATTTTTATGAAGATTGCACTGGTTTCTCCCTATGACTTTATCCACCCGGGTGGGGTAGTTAATCATATCCTGGCTTTATATGACCAGCTTAGAGAAATGGGGCACGAGGTTAAGATTATTGCCCCAGCATCCCGGGCTGTACTAAATAAAGATGACCGATTTTTGCATATCGGTAAAGCCCGCCCGCTTCCCGTTCGTGGTACTACAATTCGCATCAGTCTATCTCTCAGGCTGGCATCCAAAATAAAAGAAGTGCTCTCGCGTGAAAAATTTGATATTATACACCTGCACGAGCCTTTTATGCCTATGCTGTGCAGCGCCGTACTCCGCTTTTCAGATTCGGTAAATATTGGCACCTTTCACGCCTGCCGCGGCAGCCCCGGCTATAACTTTGGCTGGCCTATCTCCAAGCTAATACTGCGCCATCGCCGGCGTAAACTTGCCGGTAAAATAGCCGTTTCAAAACCAGCTTTGGATTACGCCAGCAAACATGTCCCGGGGCAATATGCAATTATCCCCAATGGCATTGATTTGGAGCACTTTTCGCCTGATGTTTCACCGATTGAAAGATTCGCTGATGGCAAGATAAACATCCTTTTTGTTGGCCGCCTTGAAAAGCGCAAGGGATTGGACCACCTGTTAAAGGCATACAACAAGGTTAAGAAAGAATATGAAAATTGCCGCCTTATTATCGTTGGTCCCGGCGTTATTTTTCGCTATAAATATGAGAGATATGTAAGGAGTAAGCACCTGGCAGATGTCTTCTTTATCGGTATGGTAGACTACGATGAACTACCACGTTATTATAAAACCGCCGATATATTCTGCTCACCGTCAACCGGCAGGGAGAGTTTCGGTATTGTTCTGCTGGAGGCTATGGCACTCGGTAAACCGATTGTCGCTACTAATATAGAGGGTTATGCCGGTGTTATGACAAATGGCAAGGAGGGGTATCTGGTTCCGCCTGATGATGACAGGGAATTAGCCCGTGCGCTTTTGGCGCTTATAAACGATAAACCATTGAGACAGCAGATGGGAGCCAGGGGTCTTATTACCGCTCAGGAACATGACTGGAAAATAATTGCCCAGAGGGTGGTTGATTATTATAAAAAGATTCTCGGTCAAACCCAACGGCAGAAAACTCCTTCGAAATACGAGGCTATATCAGCTTCGATTTGAGCGATTACTAATTTTTTCAGGTAAATGTAATTTATGGTGGGTTTAGTACGATTTCGTAAAATTTTGTCCTTATACTTTACCAATCCGGTGGTTAAGGTACTGGCCAGGACACCGGTAACACCTAATTTCCTAACCTTTTTCAGCCTTATAATAGCTACCGGTGCAGCTGTGCTGATAGTTACCGATAACCTTCTAGCCGCCGGCTTCATAGTTCTATTGTCTGGTTTCCTTGATATGCTTGACGGAGCTTTGGCAAGGCAGACCAACCGTGTTACCCGTTTTGGCGCCGTGCTGGACTCTACCCTCGACCGTTTAGCCGAGGGAGTTGTGCTGCTCGGTATCCTTTATTTTTTTGCCGATGAAGGTTCTATAAGCGGGATTTTACTTGCCGGTGCTGTCATGCTCACTTCATTGCTGGTAAGCTATATCAGAGCCAGGGCAGAGGCAGCCGGTATTGAGTGTACAGTAGGTATTTTTACCCGTCCGGAGAGAATTATCGTACTGGCACTCGGTCTTTTTATAAACCAGCTGGAGATTGCTCTATCTGTTATAGCCGCCTTTAGCCTGTTTACTGCAGGGCAGCGGCTGCACTATGTCTGGCGCCAGATTAAAATAAAGAATAACGGGGGGAAATGATGCCAGTTATCGCTATTCTCGGAGCCCAGTGGGGAGATGAAGGCAAAGGTAAGGTTGTTGACCAGCTATCTGAAAAAGCGAGTATGGTAATCCGCTTTTCCGGAGGTGATAACGCCGGCCATACCGTAATAAATCCGCACGGCGAATTCAAGCTGCATACTGTTCCATCAGGCATCTTTTACCCCACAACCACCTGCCTTATCGGCAATGGCGTAGTCATCAACCCCGCCTGCTTGATTGATGAAATAGATAACCTTAATAATAGCGGTGTCGATACCAGCCGGCTTGTCATCAGCAACCGGGCACATCTCGTTATGCCCTATCACACCCTCCTTGACGGGCTTGAGGAAGAATCAAGGGCTGGTATGGCTATCGGTACTACATTACGCGGTATCGGCCCGGCTTTTACGGATAAGGCAGCCAGACTCGGCATCAGGACCGGCGACCTCCTCGATAAAAAGGGGCTGTTTGAGCGACTGAGTTCCGTTATGGAGCATAAAAACAAGCTTCTAGCAAAGGTTTACGAAGCCGGTCCGCTGTCAATTGAAGAGGTATTCCAGCAGTGTTGCCATTATGGCGAGCGCCTGGCGCCTCATATCAAAGATACAACAACCCTTGTACAGACAGCTCTGGCCAATAATGAACTTATTATCCTTGAGGGAGCACAGGGGGCTTTACTTGACCCCGATTTCGGCACCTATCCCTACGCCACCTCCTCGTCTCCCCTGTCCGGAGGCGCCTGCCTGGGTTCCGGCATCAGCCCTAAACGCATTGACCGCATTCTGGGTGTATTTAAGGCTTACTGTACCCGTGTCGGTGCCGGCCCATTTCCTACCGAACTTAACGATGAAATGGGCAACCGAATTCGGGAGCAAGCCCACGAATTCGGCACTACCACCGGCCGCCCTCGCCGCTGTGGCTGGTTTGATGCAGTTGCCGCCCGCTTTTCCCACCAGATTAATGGCTTTACCGGTATTGTGCTTACACGTCTTGATGTTTTTGACATCCTGCCCAAACTTAAGATATGCACTGCTTACAGGCTTAACGGTAAGATAATTGATTACTTCCCGGCAAGCGCCGCTGACCTTGAAAAGTGCCAGCCCATTTATGAAGAGCTTGATGGCTGGCAGTCGGACACGACTCACATCCGGGAATTCAATGAACTGCCGGCTGAAGCTAAAAAATACATAGCCAGGCTGGAGGAATCCATAGGCTGTCAGACGAATATAGTCTGTGTAGGGCCGAGGCGGGAACAAACGATTGAATCCAGACCTGTTCTTTAGTCCTTAACAGGTAAATCTATCCTGTAGTTCTTAAGCGTTTCCCGTATCAGAGCAGCCGTCTTTTCGTCCGCCTCATAGAGGGGCGGGCGGGTACTTCCTACCTTGAAACCGATGTGGTTCATGGCATATTTAACCGGTATCGGATTAGCGATAACAAAAAGGGCGTTAATAAGCGGCATAAGGTGGCGGTGTATCTCCGCCGCCCTGCTTGTTTCACCTTTTAAGAAGCTGTCAATCATATCCTTTATTTGAATGCCAATTATATTTGAGGCAACGCTTATAACACCATAGCCACCCAGTGCCAGTATAGGCAGGGTGTCGGTGTCATTGCCGCTCCATACGATAAAATCATCACCTGTATTTTCAATAATCTTGGCTATTTCACCCAGATTACCGCTGGCTTCCTTTACCCCGATGATGTTATCTACTTTACTCAGCTTTATAACCGTATCGGCGGCAAGGCTTACCACGGTGCGCGATGGCACGTTGTACAATATACAGGGAAGGATAGTGCTTTCGGCAATCGCCCTGAAGTGCCGGTACAGGTTATCCTGGGTGGGCTTATTATAATAAGGCACCACTAGCAGGCAGGCATCAACTCCGGTTTCTTCGGCTGCCTTCGTTGCCGCAATAGCTTCGGCGGTGCTGTTACTTCCCGTGCCGGCAATAACCGAACCCTGCCCACCCACCGCAGATTTAATTTCGGTAAATAACCTCAACTCTTCATCACGCAGCAGGGTTGGCGATTCTCCGGTAGTTCCTACCACCACCAGCCCATCGCTGCCCGATTTCATCAATGCCAGTGCCAGACGCTTTGCCTGCTCGTAGTCAACCGAGCCATCATCCTTAAATGGCGTTACCATTGCTGTTATCAAGCGTCCCATATCCTTCATTTCCGCTCCCCCCTATTGAGCCAGCCCCCTTCCAGTACTGCCTCGGCAATCTGGACTGCATTCAAGGCGGCTCCCTTTCTTATATTATCTGCCACGATCCACATAACGAGACCGTTGTCGTGAGAAGAATCACTGCGAATACGACCAACGAAAACCTCATCTGTGCCGACAGCCGACCACGGCTGTGGATACAGGCTTATTGTCGGGTCATCCAGCAATTTGACCCCCGGTGCCTGAGCTAGAATGCGCCGGGCTTCATCGGGGGGCATTACCCTTGAAAACTCCACGCTGACAGACTCACTATGCCCGATAAACACCGGTACGCGGGCACAGGTTGCCGATATAGCCATATCACTGGCGTGCATTATTTTCCTTGTCTCTTCCACCATTTTCCACTCTTCTTTTGTATAGGCATTGTCCAGAAATACGTCTATCTCCGGCAGTACATTAAAAGCTATCTGGTGCGGGTAGATATGCGGAACAACAGCTTGGCCATTCAACATCTGTTTCGATTGCAGCGTTAGCTCATCCACCGCCGCCGTCCCGGTTCCTGACACCGACTGGAAGGTAGTAACCACGATACGCTTTATAGGATTAACTTTATGTAAAGGGTACAGGGCTACCACCATCTGAATTGTCGAACAATTTGGATTGGCTATAATCCCCTTGTGTTTTTTTATATCTTCCGAATTGATTTCCGGTACTACCAGCGGCACCTTTGGGTCCATCCTGAAAGCCGAACTATTATCAATGACAACCGCTCCCGACTGGGCAGCTATGGGTGAAAAGTAGCGGCTGACTTCACCACCAGCCGAGAACAGGGCAATATCTACATCCTTGAACGATTCGGGGGTTGTCTCTTCAATTTCAATCTCCTTGTGAGAGAAAAACAGCTTCTTGCCCGCCGAACGGTCCGATGCCAGCAGCTTGATTGATTCAATGGGGAAATTACGCTGTTCCAGCACTTTGGCAAACTCCTTCCCCACCATCCCTGTAGCACCGACTATGGCTACTCTATATCCTTTCATTTAAACCCCCTGTAAACCAAGCAGTGCATCCAGGCCGTATATTAAACCTTTTTTCTTAACCACTTCCTTTGCGGCTATCATAACCCCCGGCATATAGCACTCCCGGTTTACGGTATCATGCTTTATACTTAGCGTCTGCCCCGGGCCACCGAGTATAACCTCCTGGCGTGCCAATATGCCGGGTAATCGTACGCTATGTATGACTATTCCTTCAACCTGCTGCCCCCGGCTATCTGACGCCCCTTTCTCCAGCGGCTTGCTAAAAGGTTTGCCCCTGGCTTCTGCCATAGACCTGGCTGTTGTCAGGGCCGTGCCGGAGGGAGCATCAACCTTAAGGTGGTGATGTTGTTCTATGATTTCGGCATAATCAAAGTATCTGGCAGCGATTTTGGCGAGGTGAATCATCATTACCGCCCCTAATGCGAAGTTTGACGCCACCACCACCCCAACGTTATATTCTTTTGCCAGATTATCTATCTCTGCAAGCTCATCAGCGCTCAAGCCGGTGGTGCCGATTACAAGATGAATCCCCTGTTTTATAGCCACACGAGCTGCCGGCATAACCGCTTTGGCTGTACTGAAGTCTATAATAACATCAGGCTGGCATTCGGCAATTATCTTTTCAAGATCGGGGGATAATGGTACTGTATCCGGGCTATCAGGTAATGGCAGGCTGTCTTCCAGGACTTTAAAGTCAACAGCACCTACCAGCTGCATTGCGGATTCATGACACAGAGCTTTGACAACTTCCTGCCCCATTTTGCCTGACGCACCATGTACAACCACTCTTATCGGTGCCATAAGCCTTACCCTTCCCTTATTGATAACGCCGTTTATCGGTTGTTGGATGGGGGCGCTGCGAGGGGTTGAAATCACGCTGCTTGTTGAACGGACGGTCAGCAGAAGGATTATCTTTTCCTCTGGCATCAGGTGATGAAACGGCCTTTTCGAATGCAGCCCGTCTTGAAAGGTTAATCCTGCCCTGGCTGTCGATTTCAGTTGCCTTAACTGTAATCTTATCGCCCACCTTGACCACATCCTCAACCTTATCTACCCGGTGGTCAGCCAGTTCGCTTATATGAACCAGCCCTTCTTTGCCGGGGAGGATTTCGACAAAGGCGCCGAAGGTCATTATACGGGTTACCTTCCCGGTATAGGTATTACCTACTTCAACATCCCTTATAAGGTCTTCTATTATTTTTATAGCTTTTTTGGCGGACTCTGCATCGGTTGAGCCTATAAAGGCAACGCCTTCATTGTTGATATCTACTGTCGTATTAGTTTCCTCAATAATAGCTCTGATAGTTTTACCGCCCGGCCCTATTACAGTGCCAATCTTATCCTGCGGAAGCACTATTTGATACATTCGCGGTGCATACTGGCTCATCTCCGGCCGGCTGGCACTGATAGCCTTATTCATCTCGCCCAAAATAAAGTGGCGGGCTTCATTTGCCCGGATAAGCGTCTTCTCTACAATTTCCATGCTTAAGCCTTTCAGCTTTGTATCCATCTGTATGGCGGTAATACCATTGGCTGTGCCGGCTACCTTAAAGTCCATATCGCCGTAATTGTCTTCCATGCCCTCAATATCTGTAAGTAGGGCATAATCTCCTTTTTCCCCGGTGACCAGACCTATGGATATACCTGCTACCGCCTCTTTTACCGGTATGCCGGCGTCCATCAGGGACAGGCTGGAAGCACAGGCGCTTGCCATTGACGTACTGCCACTTGAGCTAAGGACTTCAGATACGAGGCGGATTGTGTATGGAAAATCAGCATCCGGCGGCATTACCGGCACCAGTGCACGTTCTGCCAGTGCGCCGTGACCGATAGAACGACGGCTGGGTGTACCTACGCGCCTTACCTCACCAACGGAGTACGGAGGGAAGTTGTAGTGATGCATAAAACGTTTGGACTCCTCTATGCCCAATCCGTCAAGCTGCTGCTCCTTTTTTATGGAACCCAGGGTAGTAATTGTCAGTACCTGTGTTTCTCCGCGAGCGAACAACGCCGAGCCATGCACGCGAGGCAATAACCCTGTTTCGCAGCTTATCGGGCGTACCTGGGTCAGGCTGCGTCCGCTGACTCGTTCGCCTTTTGTTAATATTGTATTTCTTACTTCCTCTTTAATAAGTGTGTCAAAGTAATTAAGAACATCATCCTTAGGGAATGATTCTCTCAGACTATCTGTAAGCTCTTTCTTTAGTTTTTCCAAAGCCTCTTCCCGCTGAGATTTTTCAGCAGGCTTTAGCGCCTGAGCCAGTTTTCCACCTATAATTGATGACACGGCAGATTTCAGTTCCGATGATATTTCAATAACCGGAACTTCTTCCTTCGGTTTACCGCAAGCCTTTTTCAGTTCTTCCTGCATATCAATAAGCTGCTGATTCGCCTCATGGCCTAATTTTATTGCCTTGCTCACAATTTCTTCGCTGACATTGTTGGCGCCGGCTTCCAGCATAACTATCGCTTCTCTTGTGCTGACTACTACCAGATCAAGCGCGCTCTCTTCCATCTGCGGCATTGTCGGGTTCAATACAAGTTCGTTATCAATATAACCGACATGGACAGCGCCTACCGGCCCATCAAACGGAATCTCTGATATTGATAAAGCGGCGGAAGCTCCGATGACGGACAGCATATCAGGGTTATTTTTCCCGGTCTGCAGATAGTACGGTGATTATAATCTGTATATCACGCCGCCACTGTTTGGGCAATAACGGGCGCAGCGGTCGGTCTGTAAGACGGCTGGTAAGTGTCGCCTCTTCGCTGGGTCTGCCTTCACGGCGTATAAAACCGCCCGGTATTTTACCGGCGGCATATAATCTTTCTTCAAAATCTATGGTCAGAGGCAGGAAATCCACCCCCTCCCGCGGTTGTGGACTGGCACACGCGGTAACCAGAACAACCGTATCTCCATAGCGAACGGTAACCGCCGCATCTGCCTGATTGGCAAGCTTTCCCGTCTCTATGGTAAGCTTTCTGTCGCTAATCGTGCAGTCAAATGAATGCGGTAATGTCAATGGTTTCTCCTTGTCGTTTATTACAGATAGAGGATTTACTTACGGAGACCGAGGCTTTCTATAAGCTTCTTGTAGCGGCTGACATCCTGTTTGTTTAAATAAACAAGCAGACGTCTGCGTTGGCCAATAAGCTTGAGCAAACTGCGTTTAGTATGGAAATCATGCCTGTTAGCCGCCATATGCCCGGTTAGCTGGCTTATTCTTTCCGTCAGCACGGCTACTTGGACTTCAGTGGAGCCCGTATCCCCATCATGAATCTTATATCTGTCTATTACGCTTGTCTTTAATTGTTTTTCCAAACCTTACTCCTACACTATCTCTGTAGCCGATTATAACATAACTACTGTTTAGTGTAAAACAATTTTGTATTTATATCATGTCATTACTCTCAAACAGAAAGTTTTTATGTAAATCTGGTCAGCCTTGACTTGGCATCTGAAATACTCTATATTTGGAATATAATATTACTGCAGTCCGTATCTATAAACATGGTTGTTGTTTTCCCCGCCCTGTATGTCATAGAGTTATTATTAATTAGCTGAGTCATATGTATCATGATTGTTGGTGTATGCAGGATAAAGCTTCGTATACCGGAAAACATGTCCCTCAAAGGCAAGAGGAGAGTGCTTAAATCCATAATAACCCAGCTTAAAAATAAATTTAATGTTGCCGTCGCCGAGGTTGATGACCAACAGCTCTGGCAGATAGCGACATTAGGTGTTTGTTCCGTTAGCAATGATAGTAGATATGCAAATGAAGTTCTATCAAAAGTAATGAATTTTATAACGAACGGGCGGTTTGAGATTGAGATACTGGACTATGAGATTGAGATTATACCATGCTAGCAGGAGATACTGCAGTGGACATCTCGGCTTTTATTGACCACCTTGTTACCATGCCCGATTATAACGCCCAGATTGCCCATATTGAGCATATCCCGCCCCGAAGTGCCAGCTTTGCCGAGCTGGATAATCCTCTACCCGCCAATCTGGAGGAGAGTCTCAAGGCAAAGGTATTACTGCCCCTTTACGCACATCAGGCCGAAGCCGTTAATCATGTACGCCAGGGCAAGAATGTCATTGTGTCCACATCCAGCGCCAGTGGTAAGAGCCTGTGCTATAACATACCTGTTATCGATAAACTGCTTGACGAAACGGCCAGCTGTGCCATTTATCTTTTCCCTACAAAGGCTCTGGCGCAGGACCAGTTGCGCTCTTTTGCGGATATGTTCTGTCCCCAACTGGTCCGCTTTGAGCAGGTGGCTACTTTTGATGGCGATACCCCTTCTATGGAACGTTCCGCTATAAGGAAACACGCCAGGATATTACTTACCAACCCCGATATGCTGCATTTCGGTATACTGCCCAATCATCGTTCATGGTCAAGGCTGCTGCGGCATCTGGAATTTGTGGTTATAGACGAAGCCCACAGTTACCGCGGCGTTTTCGGGTCTCACGTGGCGCTGGTATTGCGCCGCCTTCGGCGGTTGTGCCTGCTCTATGGCTCCAGCCCCCGCTTCATCTGCTGTTCGGCTACCATCAATAATCCCGATAAACATGCCGAGAAGCTGGTTGGTTTACCCTTCAAATTGGTAGATAATGATGGTTCGCCCAAAGGCGGGAAGGACTTCGTTTTCTGGAATCCGCCGACCATAAACGATGCCAGGAGTGTGCGGCGCAGCGCCAACAGCGAAGCCGCCGTGCTCTTTTCCGAACTGATAAGAAATGATATCCGTACCCTCGCTTTCAGCCGTACCCGCCGTCTTACCGAGCTCGTTGCCAGCTATTCAAAGAAGAGATTAGCCGAAATAAGCCCGTCCCATGTCAACAGGATAAAGGCATACCGTGCGGGCTATCTGCCGGAGCAGAGGCGTCTTATAGAACATGAACTCTTCAGCGGCAGGCTCACCGGAGCGGTAGCCACCAACGCACTGGAGATAGGAATTGATGTCGGCGACCTTGAGGCGACCATACTTACCGGCTACCCCGGAACTATCGCCAGCACCTGGCAACAGGCAGGCAGAAGCGGCCGGCGTAATGATAAATCTCTCAGTATTCTGATAGCCTTCGATAACCCGCTGGACCAGTATTTTATGCGCCACCCTGAATTCTTTTTCGGCAAGAGCTTTGAGAACGCCATTATAAACCATCAAAACCCCTACATACTAAAAGCCCATATCCTGTGTGCCGCCTGGGAATCGCCACTCTCAGGCAATGATGATATATTCTTTGGTACTGGAATGGCAAAGCAAACGGATGCGTTGGAAAAACAGGGCGCCCTGAAACAGAAGCGCAGCCACCTTTACATTTCACCATCTATCTGCTATCCGGCTCAGGATATTAATATCCGCGCCACATCCGGTGATAATATTACCCTTATTGACACATCAACAAATCTACCGCTTGAGACGGTTGAGTTAAACAACGCCCTCTTCCAGCTGCACCCCGGAGCTATTTACCTTCATCAGGGTGAATCGTATCTGGTAACCAATCTTGACTTAACCAGCCATACCGCCTATGCTGAACCGGCAAAAGTCTCATATTACACTATTGCCAAGGATATTACCGATTTGCATATTATAAAAACCACTCATAAAAAGAAATACGGCCGCATTAATGTTTGCCTGGGCCAGGTTGAGGTTACCACCACTATATCAGGTTTCAAAAAGAAGGCTCAGTTCACCGAAGAGGTAATCGGTGAAGAGCCCCTGGATTTACTGCCACAACAGTTTCCGACCATCGCCCTCTGGTTTGACCTGCCGCCAGCGGTTATCGGCTCGCTTGCTAAGTCAGAGCTTGATCTTGCCGGCGGCCTACATGCCACAGAACATGCCGCCATCGCCATGCTACCCCTTTTTGCTATGTGCGACCGCAATGACATCGGCGGTGTTTCCACCCCCTTTCACCCCGATACCGATAAGGCTCAGATTTTCATTTATGACGGTTATCCCGGCGGTGTTGGTATCGCCGAAAAAGGATACGGGCTTGTGCGGCAGCTATGGCAAGCTACGCTTAATACGATCGCAGAGTGTCCCTGCAGGGAAGGATGTCCCGGCTGTATTCAGTCACCCAAGTGCGGTAATAATAATGAACCGCTGGATAAAAAAGCAGCCCGAATGATTTTAGAGGGACTCTTAGTCTAGAAAAGATTGGAGAGGATATTATGGAGATAAACATAGATCCGGTAGCTTTTGCCATTGGTTCGGTAGAAATCAGATGGTACGGCTTGATGATTGCATTGGGAGTTTTCGTTCTCGTAATGTGGACTTTATGGCAGGTCAGGAAGTACTGGCCTGATTTCCCGCAGGATAGGGTGCTGGCTCTTGCTATAGTAGGTATACCCTCAGCCATAATATTCGCCAGATTGATACACATAATTGATAAATGGGAATATTATAGCCATCACCTTAATCAGATAATCGGTGGCGAGGGTCTTACCATCTACGGCGCCATTCTTGGAGCCATACTGGGAACCTGGATTTACAGCAAATTCAAACCTTTTAATTATGGTTTCGCCGCAGACCTGGTGGCACCCGGCGTTATACTGGCTCAGGCTATCGGACGCGTGGGTTGTTTCCTAAATGGCTGCTGTCATGGCCCGGAGGCGCCAACATCACTGCCCTGGAGCATAACCTACCTGAATCCTAGCTGCGCCGCCGATATAAAAAACGTACCCGTTCACCCGACACAGCTTTATGAAATCGTTTTTCTGTTATTCCTGTTTGCTATCATCATGCTGCTCAAAGGCAGGCTCAAACCGGATGGCTCGTTATTCCTCGTGTATCTAGGCGGTTATTCACTGTGGCGTTTTAGCATCGGCTTTCTCAGAGCAAATGACCCTTTCCTCTTTGGTATGCATCAGGCACAGTTTATAGGCATTGTTGTGCTTATAATAGCTGTTGCCCTGCTTATATACCGTCGGGTACGTTGGGTCAAAGCTGCTAAGATACCGGATGATGAATAAGAAATATCCTATCGGGCATTCATAAAAGAAGCGGTTTTTCGTCATCCATCAGCTTTATAAGGTTAAAAACAAGGTGGGTATAGAGCATAAACTCAATACCCACCTTTTCTACTGGAATAGCATCTATCTTTTTACGAAATTAAAATAAGGTTATTGATCCGTTATTGTAAAGACTCGCAGATTTCTCTCATCCTGGCCAGAACCATTTCAATCTCTCTCTGTAGAGTAGCAAACTCTGCTTTTGACTCTTCAGTCGTACACCCTTCTCCAATCTTTCGCATTCCTTCAGCGACTGAGGCCTGTAATATCAGCATCCTTTCGTTTGCTTTCCGGTACCTGTTGTGCATCTCTATAAATTCTGCTACCAGAGCTTCTGTTGCTTTCATGGTAATACCCCTTCAGGTTTTTTAGCTTATATCAAATACCCAATGAAATACAATTCGTTATATCCAGTTTCGCCCCGCTACTACCTTAATGCCAAGCTAACCAATTATGGCGTTGGCAACCAAATCCATCATAGAGGTTATTTCCATACCTATATTATACTTCTCATTTAACGAATCCAGTTGCAAACGGCAGTTTTCGCAGGGGCTGACAATAAGCTTGGCTCCGGTCTCTTTAATTTGCTCTACCTTTTTCTCGCCCGTTTTTATTCTGAAATCATCCAAGTCTGGTTGCGCAACAAGCCCGCCACCACCGCCACAGCACCAGTTCTTTTCCCGATTAGGAGTCATCTCTCTAAAGTCAGCTGCTACTTGGCAGACAATATACCTGGGCTCTTCATAGAAACCGGCATTCCTGCCCACCTGGCACGGATCATGGTAAGTGACAGGTTCTTTAATTTTATCCTTGACAATCTTTATCTTTCCCTGCCTGATATATTCCGCCATCAGTTCAACGATACCCCTTATTTTAAAGGGTAGCTTTTCCTTCGCCCATGCTTCATAAAGGAATTGCATTACCCGGTAAGCATGACCGCATTCGGTAATAACAATCTCTTTAACCTTAAGCAACTTGGCTTCGTCTATAATCCTCCTGGCGATTGCCGTAGCTTGCTTTACATCACCCAGGAAATAGCCGTAGTTGGCTGCTTCAAACATAGATAGTGTCCAGTTAGCTTTAGCTTTATGGAATATTACAGCCGGCGGCAATATTGTGTGCGTGCCGGCAAGGGCTACATACAACAAATCGGCACCCTTTTTATCAATCGGTATGGTTGCCTGCGGGTCGCCCACCTTTTCCTGTAACTCTTTCTCCGTATCCTTTAGTGTTTCAATAATAATATCCTTGAAGAGGTCAATATTTTCCCCCTTCACCACTGCGGCACCGGCAAGCTCGGTCAGAATCTGTGAGCCTCTGCCGGCGGCAATAAGCATCGCTTTAGCCACCCCAATAAACCAGGTTGTATCTATTGAAAAGGGGCAATAGTACATACAGCGGCGGCATCCGGTGCAGGCATACGTAGTTTTATACAAATCATCCAGTAATTTGTCATTAATTTCGATGCCTTCGCTAAGTGCAGGATAAAACTTACCACTACGGGTGAAGTACTTTTTATAGACGCGGCGGATAAGCTCTGCCCGATAGGCAGGCAGATACAGGACATCCCCGGTAATCACATACTGGTGGCAGGCGTCTTTGCATATTGAACACCTTGTGCAGATATCAAGGTAATAAAGGAGCTGCCGATTCATCCCTTTATCTAACACGCCGGCGATAGTCCGCTGTGCTTTCTCGTCCATTACACTTCACTCCGTATAAGATTGACGGCAAAGGTGCCAACAGAATGAACCAACTTACTGAAAGGGAAATATATAAATAGCAGGTTGGCCGTCAGTACATGGCTCACCAGCACCCACTTTGTTGACGATTCGGCTATAGCTTCCGGGAAAGCGGGGCGAAAAGCCAGCAGGCTGTGGATATATTCTCTATATTCAGCCACGTGAATATCACCGAAAAAGCGCAGGTGGTTACCAAACAAAAGTATTGTCAGAATCAGTACCAACAGCAGATAGTCTTCGGGGATTGATAAATCCTTGTATGGCGATTTGAAACGCCTCAAGATTAAATAGATAACACTAACCATAAGAATTATGCCTATCATACCGCCTGTCCACATAGCAAACTGTGACATTCCTTCTTCGCCTAAAACATTTGATATGAACGTAAATTCACTGAAAATCCTCAGGTGGCCTACGAAGGCGGCAATCCCGCCAAGGTGAAGCAATAAAACAAAAAACCACATCGTGGTATCAACCTCAAGCACCTGAGGGTAAAGAAAGGAATCTTTAGCCAGCTTGAGCCCCCTCGCCCATTTGTTTTTAGGTTTAGGGAACATACCCAGCTTTACACTACTGCGGCTTACTCTAAACCACTGGTAGATTCTGAAGGCGGTACCGACTAGAAAAACGGCTACCGCCACATATACAAGTATCCCGGCCACCAGATATGAAAACCAGTCCATGTCTACTTTAACCGTTTGACATAGAATATTATATCTTTATCAACCCGCTCTGTTTTGACGACTTCATTACCGGTAGTCCTCGCCCAAGATGGTATGTCAGCCAGGCTCCCGGGGTCTGTAGCGATTGCCTTAATTATGCCCCCAACCGGCACCTTTGTGATATTCTGACTTACCCTTACCATTGGTAAAGGGCATAGTAATCCTTTAAGGTCTAATTCCAGATCAACTTTTAAATCTTCTGCCATTTATATTTCCCTCCTTAAATAAAAAGTGAGAATTCAGACTTTTGTGCTTCTTCAACCATCAGGGCAACGCCGGCGGTACCAGTTACCTCATCTACCAGCTTTTCTTTTTCAATTTCCATAACTTCCATACTAGTCTGACAACTATACATTTTAACACCCAGGTCAATAGCAAGCTGCCTTAGCTCGGATAAACTGGCCACATTCTTTTTTTTCATCATCTTGCCGAACATCCAGCGGCCCATACCCAGAAATCCGTATTTACTGGGATTTGACTTGGTGATGTCTCCGCCCTCTATCAATCCCACCATACGGCCAAATAAACCCCTGCCGGTTCGCATATTTTTCTTTATAGCCCGTAAGCCCCAGAAAGTGAAAAACATAGAGACATCCATATTAGTGGCAGCGGCGCCGGTAGCGATGGTAAAAGCGGCAAAAAGCTTATCAAAGTCACCGCTTATGACAATGATAGTGGCTTTTTTCCTTTCCTCCGTTTTTTGTTCCATTTTCTTACTCCTTTTAAGTGATTTACTTATATACTATTTACTTTTCGTACATATTATAATTATGCAGAGAGCTTGCCAGCTCTCTGCTATTTTCCAGCTGTTCCGTTAAGAATTTTTGAACGAGGTCGCAGGCTTCGCCTATCCTCGGGCTTGATAGCCTGTAATAAACCGTAGCGCCCTCGCGCCGTGTCGTTACAATCCCCCTCTTGCGTAATATGGACAGATGCTGTGAAACATTTGGCTGAGAGATTCCAAGAGTAGATGATAGCTGCCCAACCGATTTTTCGCCTGTGCGCAATTCGTGAACTAGCATCAATCGCTTGGGCTGAGCAAGGGTCTTACATACCTCAGCCTGTATCTCAAAAAGCCGGGCACTATGCTTTCTATTTATTTCCATAATCTATAAACTTCCATCCTTATATAATAATATAATTATATTACCATACTACTTCCAACCTGTCAATGCTATATCCATAAATTTCTTACAAAAAAACGATAATTGAATATTGAATTAAAGGTATTGTTTGAACCAATCACTGCCAGTCTGTTTTTATCCACTCCATTCCATGAGACATAATTACGCACGGAGCTCCCTCGTATGGGATACCAAGATTGGCAAATATGACTTCATTCCGGCTCTTAAAAGTAACGACCTGCTCCATTTAACCCACGCAATACTGCATCACCTTGTTAGACCAGCATATATTCTAAAGCATGCCATATTCCAGCTCAAAGTGAACTTGGTTTTACTCTATCGTAGTTGGCAACATTATGAATAAATTTAGATTAATCAAGAACGAACCGACTAAGAACCCAAGTAATCAAATCTGATGTCAGTAATACAGTGCAACGAAGTCAAAGCCTGACGTAAGGTATTAGAAATACGTTAAACATAACGTAAAGGCAGTATATATGATTACTATAGTAGGGGTATTAAATGAATGGTTTTTTCCAGTATACTCTAGGAGGTAAATGCGATTTGCAGGTTTTGAGATATGAATATAATCCCCAAAAGGCAACAGGTTGAGGTAAGGAAATCCCTTGAGGCTGAACTGGCGGGTCTCTATGGAGAATATTATGATAAAATCGCGCGATACGCCTGTCTGCACATCGGTAACAGAGTTGATGCTGAGGATGTTGCCGGAGATGTATTTTTAAAAGCCCTGGAGTCTCTGGGGTCATATGAAAAACGTGGTATTCCAATGCAGGCATGGTTATTTAAAATTGCACACAACCTTGTGGTTGATTACTTAAGGAAAATGAATAAAAGAAAGACGGTTGATATTGGCAGTGTCACATTAGGATCCAAGGAATGTCCGGAGGCGACTGCCGAATTAAATATTGAAGTTGAGAGGGTTAAGAAAGCTATGGAGCTGCTCACCAGGGAGCAAAAAGAGGTTATATCTCTTCGTTTCTTCGGTGAACTAACTTCAAAAGAGACGGCGGCTATTATGGGTAAATCCGACGGGGCAGTGCGTGAAATGCAAAGGGCGGCGACTTCAAAACTACGAGTATTACTTGTTACAGATTAAAAATGAGAAGTAATCAAATGGCTGATAAACTTAATAAAATACTGGATGATTGTATAAACCGCATCAACAGTGGTGATAGCGTCGAATCGTGCCAGGCTGACTACCCTGGCTATTCGGAGCAGCTCAAGCCTTTGCTACAGGCTGCACTCCTTACTAAAAAAACATATACCTTTGTACCCGGCATAGAAGCCAAGACGGCGGCAAAGCATCGTTTCGATACCGCTATGGAGAAACGATTAAAAACAGAAAAGGAAACTCAATCCTGGTTAAGCAGGATTCTGGGAAAACCACTTACCTGGGCGGCTTTGGCTGCTGTGACGGCTGCCATAGTTGGTATTTACTTCGGTATAAATCAAACACTCTATCCAATTTCACCCATCGTACCGGACCCCAACCCTGAAGGTAATTTCATTTTACTTATCAGCGATGATGTTAACGCTATTAGCGATTTTAAGAGTGTAAATGTGTCTATTACAAAGGTAGGTCTCTTTTCGAACGCTAATGGGGGGTGGATGGAGTTCGTGCCGGATATAAAAGAGGTTGACCTGACTACCGTGCGGGGAGATAAATCACAGCAGATCTGGAGGGGCAATATACCGGAAGGCGAATATACAAAGGTCTTCATCTATGTTAGTAATGTCCAGGGCATATTAAAAGAAGCTATGGATACGAACGGACAATCTGTAGAAATCAAATTACCAGGCAATAAACTGCATATATCAAAGTCTTTCAAGATAACGGAAAATACAGTGACCAGCTTTACCTATGACCTTACCGTAATCGCTACCGGCAACGAGCAAAGCGGAATAAAATATATCCTCAAGCCGCAAGCGGATGAAAGCGGTGCCGACAATAAACCTGCCAACAACAAGGAGAAGGATAAACAGGAGTAAGGAAGCGCAAAGTGAGTTCGTTTGAATCCTGGTTTAGTTGCAGCTACTTATAATCGAATCTTAGCTCACCTGACAATTTTTCTTGTTTCTCGTTATAGAGATTAGTAGAAGAATGAACAAGCTGCTAAAGGAGTAAAGGAAATGACTATTGGTTTGGAGAGTTTGGACTTGCTGACAGTCGGGCAAGTATCCAGAGCACTTCATATACATCCCAATACGGTGCGCCGTTGGAGTGACAATGGTATTTTGGAATCTTACCGTATAAGTGAGTGTAGAGACCGAAGGTTTAGAAAAGAGGATGTAATCCGGCTATTATTTGAATCATGGTTACCGGATTATGATGAAGAAAATACTGACCAGAAGGAAAGTTTATTTATCCACGTATAAGGTTAATATAAAAAAGGAGGTTATCGCTATGAAAAAAGCTTTTTCGTTTCTTGTCGTTTTACTGTTAACTACCATCCTTGTTCCCGGCTGTACTGTCATAACATCAACACCAACTAATTCTTCCACTTCCAGTTTACCCTCATCGGACTCCGATTTGCCGGATGGTATGGGCAGACTGGTAATCAATATCACCGATCCTCCGGTGCCTCTTGAAAACGTTGAGGTCAGCTTTGAAAATCTCGAAATTCACAAGGCTGGAGGACCATGGATAACAATACCCATGGACAATGATACATTTGAGCTATTAGACCTCGACGGGGTAACAGATCTGCTTGCCAGCCATGTGGTCGAAGCCGGGATATATACCCAGATCAGGCTTGATTTAGCCACTGTACAGATCTGGGTTACCGGGGATGAAACACCACATGAAGCCAGGGTTCCAAGTGGTAGCATAAAGCTGGTGGGTAGCTTTAAAGTTACCGAGGGCGAGCAAACAGAAGTTACTGTTGATATCAACGGAGCAAAATCAGTCCAGACGGGTAACGGGGAATATATTTTCAGGCCTGTGGTTAAACTATTAATACCTGAATCAGCCAAGCCAGGCGATGAAACTGGAGAAGAAGATAACGCAGAAACAGAGACATAAAAAATACGGTTTTACGAGTGGTGGGCCATTCTGGACTCGAACCAGAGACCCCAGTCTTATCATAGAGGGGGTCAGAGGAAGCTCCGGCTGGGAGATTGTTATAATTTGTCATCATAACCTCCTACCGAAGATATTCAATTGCTATCAGTCTAATATCTAGGGGGAGAGTTGTCAATAGGCTTTAAATCTACGATCAATCTGTTATGAGAGTATCCGACTTTTAATCAGGGTGTCACAGGTTCGAGACCTGTACGGCCTACTTCGTAAATCCTCCTTTTCTGCTAACATTTTGCTAACATTGGTGTCTAACTTTCTGTTCTTGTCATTATTTACCTCAAATATAATATCAAACTTGTCCGATGCTTCTTCTTGCAGCCCGGACAAGACGTGGCTGTAGATATCAAGAGTAATGCTAATGCTAGCATGGCCCAAGCGCTCAGAAACAATCTTTGGATGGACACCCTCCTTAAACAATAAAGTTGCATGGGTATGCCTCAGGTCGTGGATTCGGATATTTTTAAGGCCTGCTTTCTTGGTTATCCGCCGGAAAGCTAACGTTAAAGCGTTAGGATTAATCGGGTTGCCGTCATGTCTTATAAAAACAAAATCATCAGGTTCTAAACTAACACCAAGCTGTATCCTTAAAAGTTCCTGGTCGCTGCGATAGCTTTTTAACAATTCAACTAAGGAACGAGGCAGAGTAACAGTGCGCCTGCTGTGGCGTGTCTTCGGTTCTTTGATAATGTAGTCGCCGTTACCAAGCTTATAAGCTGTTTCCATGACTACCAGCCTGGCTTCTTCTAGGTCCAGATTACGCCATCTTAAAGCAAGTCCTTCGCCACGTCTGAGGCCAGTACAAAGCAGAGTGGCAAAATAGACGTAGTAATCCGTTTCCTTAGCAGCATCGAGAAACCTTACTATTTCTTCAGGTGATAAAGTATTCATAGTTATTCTTTGTATCTTGGGCGGCTGGACAACATCGGCTATATTTCTTACTACCATGCCCATCTTAACGGCATAATCAAGAGCTTTGGACAGTATCCGATGGTGATACACCACGCTTCTGGCAGAGAGGCCTTCTTTACCGTCGATTCTGCCATTGCTTATCTTCTCTGAGTAGTAGCTCTGTATGTGTTGAGGCTGTAAATCAGCAAGCGCTATCCTGCCAAGAGTTGGTATCATACCCTTTACCCTGTTCACCGCTTTGTTAGCGGCAAGGGTGATGGCTTAAGTAAATCATATCATGGGAGGTAGTAAATTATGGTTTTTTTATATCCTCATCTCTACCGGTCAGATAGTCAGACTGGTCAGATAAAAAAGATAATAAATAATGAAAACTCATCGTAAACACAGTGTAATCAATGTTAATAATATCACTTGTATATAAGGCAATAAATATAAAAGGAGCATGGAAATGAACGAATTAAGTCTATCGATAAGACGGCGGGTAATCAAGCTTTTCTTTGAAGGATTAGCCTATGATGATATCGTACTAAAGCTTGGAATAAGTCATGGATCAGTGGTTAATATTATCCAGGAATTTAGAGAGGGAGACTTCTCCCTGACACAAAATATCAATGAATATATAGACACCTTAAGAAAGCTGGCGGTAGATATCAGAAAGAGTGATACCAGTACTACCGAGGTTTTATGTTGCCTCAATATCTATAATAAAGTAAGGAAAATGGGTGTAGCCAATGAACAGGTCGATACGTGGCTGGATGTTACCAGGGAAGTTGCCTCCGGTTCCAACTCCGGTAAAGAGTTTGCCAGCGCGGCACTTGATCTGGCACGGCTTTCCTCCGAAAACGGACTTTCTTACAGTGAAAGTGTATCTAAGTGCAAGGATGGATATGATTATCTAGTCAAACTAAGGGAGAATATAGTTAATGCTAACCGAGAGCTTGAGAAAATAAATCAGGATAAAGAACAGTTGAAGCAGGAATTGGATACTCTAAAAAAGGATTTTGAAACAACACGTTTGAACTACAGAAAACAACGAACTGAACTTGATTCCGCTCAGAATCTATATCTTGCTAAAAATAAGCTAAGCTGGGATAGAATTAATGAGGTTATCGCCGTGGTTGAGTCGGGGTTTTCTGAATTAACCTTATCACCTGATGATATAAAGAAGATAAGGAAGCATATAGTAGCTTGTGGTTCCTTTTTTAGATTAGTGCAGCAACTCAAGAACAAAATAGGGTAAAGTTCGCTTTTGGTTGAATTACCCCCTGCGCCATTATACACTCTACTTAACAAGAGTAGGGGGGTATTATTATGTGGCAGAGATTTCTTAACAAAACCTTTAGGTCATTTCCTAAAGAAACACATACACAAACACGCTGGGGTATATTCCAATTATTTATCTCCTTTGCAATATTCTTCATCGCTTGTTGGGTTGCGCTTTTGTCCATTTATTATTCCTTCAACGGGAGCAGTATAGTGGGTGTGTATATAGTAGTGGTAGCTACAGTTCTATTAATATTTGGGATTATAAGTATGATATATGCCTTTTATCTAGGAGGCAAATATTTAACTACTGGCTCTCAAGACCCAACAGCATCTAAAGAAGATATTAAAAAAGCAGTAAAACTAATTAGAAAAGAAATAAGGAGGGTAAATGATAATAAAAGAAGAGACGATAGAAATCCCTAACTGTAAACAACATCATATTCGCTATTTCGTTGGTGCTTTCGCCAATAGCATATAGAAGGATTGTAGTTACAACCCAACCACCAAGTATAACCCCTGCTACAACCTTCATATTAACTGAACCCATTATGGGTTATTATAGGACTAATAAATGAAGCAGTCAACCAAAAACGAACCTAACCAAAATAATCTATCTTATAGTATATATTACTATAAGATAGATTATGTAAACCGCATCAGAACGTATAATATATGTAGTAATAGTGGTTCGCACTATATATGTTATGTAAAATACGTATAGTCAATATTGTCTAGCCGCGTTATCTAATAACTCCCCTGACTTTTTGTTAATCTTTGAAATCGTTACTTATCATTAGCCTTTTCTATCAGTTCTACATCATTTGCATTTACAGAAAACATATTTCCGTTTTCTTCCACGATATTAAATATTAGTCCATATTTTTTAATACCAAAAATTCTATATGAATGGTCTTTTGATTTAATTTTACCAACCTTGTCAATATAGTCGCCCTTTATTACTTTAACCTTATCGCCTGGTTTCATTTTTTCTCTTCCCTACTTTTTGTCGTTAATTGCCTGCAACAATGATTGACCTAATTGGTTAACCATTTCAGAATCATAATGCTCTATATTACCCTCATCGCAAAGCCGAGCAAGTTGTGGATCTATGGGGAGTTGCCCCAGTAATGGAACGCCGATTGAACTGGCTATCTCCTCTCCACGGCTTTTGCCAAAAATGTCAATCTTCTTATCGATTTCAGGTACATACAAATAACTCATATTCTCGAATATACCAAGGATGCGCTTTTCCATATTCCGGGTCATATTCACTGCTTTTCTAACAATCATTTCAACGAGAATTTGAGGTGTGAATACAATTACTACCCCCGAAATTGGGAATGATTGCATTAGCGTAAGCGGTGCATCGGCAGTACCCGGCGGCAGGTCAACAATAAGATAGTCAAGCTTGCCCCAGAGCACATCTTCACCAAATTGCTGGATGGCCTTCCCAATTAGCGGACCCCTCCAGACAACAGCGTCATCCTCGTTTTCTAAAATAAGATTAATGGACATTACTTCAATCCCTGACTTCGACATTACCGGTAATATACAGCCATCGTTGCCGCCCGGTTGAACCTTGAGGCCGAACATTTTGGGTATACTCGGGCCGGTAATATCGGCATCCAGAATGCCTACTTCAAAACCCTGACGTTTTAAGGCAACTGCAATAAGGCCGGATACTAAAGACTTCCCTACTCCCCCCTTGCCGCTCATTATGGCAACAATGTGATCTATCTTATTCAGGTCTTTTGCCTTAGCATCCACATATTCTACCTTTACCTCTTTAACATCGGGTATTTTTTCGATAGCTTCTTTTACTTCACTCTCAATCCAGATCTGTGCTGCCGGTATCAGCCCTGTTGATGCTAAAGTAACATTCACTATTCCATCGTCTGTATTAACCTCACGTACCAGATTCAAACCAACGATACTACGTTTTGCAGCAGGCACCAGTACGTTTTCCAGGCTTTCTTTTACTTGCTCTTCAGTTATCATAAAATGCTCTCCAATTCCTCCTATTATTGATTTCAGATATTTCCATGTTGCCTTTCATCGAACCGTTTTTATCTTTTCAGATATAATTTTACCTCCTGTCGATATGATGCTAAGTTATAAAAGTAGCGTTATCTAGTGTAGCCTTTGCATAAGATTGGGGAGCTTACCCACTAAATAAAGCTTTGCTGCTTCGTCGATATTCTTGACATCGGTGACTACCACATCTATATTTTGGTTTTTTAAACTTTCATAAGCACCCAGGCCCATACCTCCAGCAATAATAGCCGCACAGTCTGAAACTGTTTCAATCATACTCTTATGCTTGATATGTGCATCCGCACCATAACCATGATGGCATTCATGAGCCGATTCAGGATTTGGTTGTTCATTGGCATTATGGTGCACTATCTTAGGCCGTGTCTCTTTACATATAACTTTGCCATCTTCAACTTTGATTATAACGTAATATAATGCCCTTCCAAAATGCTGGCTAATTGAAGTTTCGTCATCAGATACAACTGCAATTCTCATTATTTACTCCTCTTTTTTATTAATTTTACTTTCCCCCACAAGTTTGCACGCATTCAACTCGAAATTGCCACCCCCTATCCTTATGGCTTTACCATTAAGCAAGGCGTCAGCAATTTTCTTCCTTGACGTTGATAACACTCTTTGAAAGGTTGACCTTGAGATTCGCATCCTTTCAGCACACTGCTCCTGCTCCAGTCCTTCTAAATCTTTTAAACGAATCGCCTCAATTTCCTCCACGGATAGGCCAACCTCTTTAAGAAATCTCAATGGTATACCAGCTGGTTTATAGTAAGATACATCAGGTAGAAACTCGACTCTACGATACTTTTTCTGTCTTGGCATAAGTTAATTCTTTATTTATTGTTTATTATGAGCATATGCTCATAATAAATATAACATAGAATCTTTTGCCCGTCAATGTTTGGGGTTAAGTGGATAAAAGTCACATGCGCAAGACTCTGCTGTAGATTATAACAAGTTATTATAGGAAGCTTAGGGATGAACTTCTTAATAGAGAGATATTTACCACCTTAACCGAGGCAAAGGTATTGATTGAGGAGTGGAGGAGGGAATATAATCAGGTACGTCCACATAGCTTCTTGGGTTATAGGCCTCCAGCTCCTGAGGCTATAATACCGGTAACTCTAACTTAACAAGTGGTACACCTTATGGGGGCAGGTCACAATTTTCCAGTTCAAACACTTTAGTTTAAGCAATCTATTATATTAAAGCTTATTTGTTATCATTAGCGTTGCAACCTAAGGTGGATAAGCCCTGTTAGCCTTAAGTTATAAACCTATGCGTGTTGCTATCTAAAACCCTTAACCTACTATGGTTAACAACTGGAGATATGGAATAATCACTATATCAAAAAATATTATACCTATCACGAGGCCTGCTATATATAGTATACCCGACATTCTCCCTTCGCCGAACATCACATGCTGCCTGAAGGGGCAACCCTCAGCCATTGTTGAAAAGAAAGCCATACCAAAGGCACCAAATATCATTAGAGGTATCAGGCTTGGGGGCTCAATGTTAATTCCATCAGATAATAATGGGAATCCAGGAAAGTCTCCACCTAAAAGATTAAAAATAGAGAAGCCAATTACACCACCTATGATTATACCTATAAGCCCTTTAAGCCGATAAGTATCCCTGACCAGATAGAAATCTCTAATGCCGCTTATGGTACAGAACCTTGACCTCTGTCCCATATAGCCAAGTATTAACCCGATTACCAAAGTTACTACACCAATCATTACATCCTCCTGACCTTCCACTTAATATATTCGCAGGCAACAATAACCCCAATAATTATAGTAGCCAGGATTATTGCAGCGAATATCCATCCGTATGAAACCAACACTGCTGTTCTTATGGGGCATGAACCCCATAGTAAGCCAAGATTGACAATCAGGAATCCAAAAATAAATGCTAATAGATTTTCCCTTACCGGACCACGTCTAAATTTGAATTCCTTGTTTTTTACGGCAGCTATAAACGAACCTATTATCCAACCAACCGGAGTAAGCACAGGCACGGCAACAAAAATACCATGTATAGTGAATTCCGTTCCGAATACATTATTTATTAACCAGTTTACCAGATTACTCGGATGAGTGATTGCACAAACCCCCTGGCCAACAGGTGGCTGGACTTCAAAATATCCCTGTGCAGCGGCTGCCAGTATTCCCATCGTCAAACCCGTTATAAGAGCCAAGTTTGCACTTAACTTAAAATTATATTTGAGTTTAGGCAGTTTCATTTAATTCGATCCACCTCCTTTCGGGCTGACTTTGGTGTATGTTATATGCCTGTGAGATTATTAGTTATGTCATCTTCCTCTCTATCGAGAGATAACTTTTTTAACTGCTTCGGGTATATGTTTGATTAATTCTGCGATACCTGTTGCCGGCGTAGGATTGGCTAACTCACCCATGAACCTGTTAATCTGAGCCGCTTTTATGCAGGCATCAGCCGGTTCAAGTCCACTGTATATCAATGCCGACACTATACCTGTTATAGTGTCCCCCGTTCCACCTATCGCCTCAAGGGCTGGTACCAGAGGCTCTTTAACTACTCCAACTACTTCACCATCAACAATAACATGGTCTATAGCAGCTTTAACTATCATATAACGTGGCGTATCTCCATGTTCGTAAGCTTCTTTGCTTAACCTGGCGACATCAGTATTGTCAACCTCAAATATAAAATGCTGTACATATGCCGGATGTGCAGCATCCTGGTCTGCCAGGAAACTCAGTTCACCCGGGTCAGGGGTAAATAGATCAAACTTTTTACTCAGCCCGATAGCCTTAGCATTTAATAGAGCCCCGGCGTCAGCTATGAAAAACGGTTTTCTCTCCATATTTTCCACTGTCTCTACCAGTTTTATAAATTGTTCCCTTGTTGGTAGTATATAGTGAATGGTAAGAACTTCAGGTTTCAGATTGACGACTTCATCATTTAAGAACTTGAACAATTTCAAGCTCCCTTCACCCATGCCGGTATCCCCAATAACCACAGCATGTGGTTCTTGGATATCAAGGGCTTGACACGTAGCCGACGCTGCCGAAATCATAGCCGCAGTTCCGATGGTTACATATTCGCTTTCAAGGGTATAATCCCCTATAGTCAGCTTATCTCCATTATACTTACATGGTCCATATGTAAGAGGCATATCCTCAATCGGCATGGTACCAACCAAAAGAAGCATTTTACTTACCCTTCCTTTCCTTCTTGAATAATTCTAAAGCTTTCAGATAGGCGTGCTCCATAGTGTAGGCACATATAGTCTTCCCCAGCTCCCTAGGCTTGGGACCTTTACCAATTACGGTTCCTGTAAGTCTCAGACCGAGCCATGGTATATCCGGTCAGCCACCCCCTGAAATATTAACTATTGTACCGGTTCCCTTCTGGTATGTAATTTTCATATTGCCACATCGGACCATTGTATAATCAGGAAAGTCCGTTGTTTTAATCAATGTTGTTAGATATACGGGCACCAGCTTTGTATCTTTAGGCATAAATAATATATCCAGGATAAGCACATTTTTCTCATCCAGGATACGTTCCGCTTCATCGACTTCTGGCGCGCTAAGTTCAATTGCCAGGTCACAACCGGTTCTATATTCCGGCGGGGGCGCTACTTCCTTTATCTTTAGCCCGGCTTCCTCGAGTACGTGTTTAGCACGCAAGGCATGATAAATATAATCAAAAACAATTAGTGCTTTTTCTTCTTCCAGTGCTTCTTTCGCCAATTGGCTCACCTCCTCACTTTTTTTAATTTGTCTTACTTTTATGAATTATTTTTTCTTATAATGGACATGTTTTTTAGTTCGCTTCAGTTTATTACCTAATATAAGGCCTGTCAATGATATTACGGCTTTTTTTATTTTCCTTAAGTTTCTTAAATTAAAGAAGGGGCAAGGTATAATTCTTTAAAATTACTACCTCCCCCTCCGGTATATTTTTATTTTAGTGTTTTAGTCTTTATGTCAAGTCTACAACCCTATGTTTTCAGTATATATTATATATTTATTACTTTTGGGCTATCAATTAATATATTTACTATTTCATACATATTGCTTGCAACTCCCACCTTTAATTTATCCGTTAGTTCATAATATGCCAGGCAGGTACCACAAGATATTATATTAATCCCTTCTTTCTCTAAAAGTACCAGGGTTTCCAGAACCTCTGAACCTTCTGTGATTAGCTTCACTCCGTTATTAATAAAGATTATGCTATCTGGTTTTACTTCAGCTTCCCATATTGTATTCAGGAAAGCTTTAATCAATACCTCTCCTAGTCTTTTATCTCCTGTCCCCAACCTGTCACTTGTAATAAATATGACATATTTATCAGATACCTGTTCGTTCCGTTCATTTTGCGTCCGCCCGGCCTCATCTCCTTTAGTTATATCTACATAAAAACCGTCTTCTTTTTCTTTCGCCACAACCTGATAACCACTATTTTTGGCGAGACGCTTTATATTTTCAAAACTGGTCTTATTATCTACGATGACCGTAATCGTACCCGATTCAATCTCATCAAGCGCCTGTCTTGTATTCACAACCGGCTTGGGGCACTCAAGGCCCCGGCAATCTATTTGCTTAACCATTTTAAGCTTTTATTTTCCGGGTGGGGTCAGTTTTATATGGAAATCGTCTCCCACTTCCTCTATTTTTACATTATAGCCTTTACTTTGTGCCAGCCGGGATACGTTCTCTCTGGTAACGCTTGTCTCTGTAACAACACTTAATATTTCATTGGGATTTTCTTCAATTGCTTTTTTTGTTCTAACAACCGGTATAGGGCAGGAAAAACCTCGTACATCGACTTCAATCATTGTACTCCTCCTTATGTATAACAGACTTCGCTCCACTTGCAAAGATACTCTTCAAATACCGCCGGGAACTGGTCAATTATCTGCCCGACCTTGGTCGCCGGTGTCGGTTTAGCATATTTGCCAGCCATACGATTTGTTTTAGCAGCAATTACAGCCGCTTCTTTAGGTTTAAGCCCAGCATATACAAAAGCCGAGACAAGCCCGGTAATGGTATCGCCGGTGCCGCCAATAGCTTCAAGTGTTGGTACATCGGGTTCGTTTATGGTTTCCAGTATTTTTCCATCGCTGGCTATATAATCGGTCTTTCCTTTAACAAGAAGCAGCTTGGCTGCACTTCCATTATTAAAAGCAGCCTTAATTTGCTCTGGGATTTTACTGGAATCACAGTTAAAAAGATGTTCTGCGATATAAGCCGGGTGCGTAGCTTTAGGATCAGCAAGAAAGGCAATCTCTGAGGGGTCAGGTGTCAGAATATCAAATTCTGATGCCAACCCGGCTCCTTTAGCGGCATACATTGCACCGGCATCGGCAATCATAAATGGCCGTTTTTTACTATTTTCAGCCGCCTTACATAGCTGCTTCATCAAAGCCATAATGGGTAAACAATAATGCATCACAAAAACATCCGGAGAAAGTTCATCTATATTATCTATAAGATATCTATAGAGTTCCCGGCTGCCTTTGCCATCACCGATATCCCCAACTACCAATACTTTTGGTGGCTCCAGTTTTAGATAATTAGTAGTTGTTAGTGCAGCGCTTATCATGGCGCCTGTTCCCTGGATTCGTGAAAAACGCCTGCCATCAGCCAACAAAAAGTCTCCTTCTAACTTAACCTGGCCTAAAGTCAAAGGCATATCTTTGTTTGGCACTGTACCTGCAATAAGCATCATTAGTTATTACCTCCGTTCCAGAGGTTAAGGCACTCCTCCAGGGCTAAATCAAGCATTACGGCACATAGGGTAAAACCAAGATCTTTTGGCTTTGGTGCTTCAGTAAGCAATTTATCAACCAGTTCCACATTAAGGTAAGGAATATCGGGGCAGCCACCACCAGATATATTAACAATTATACCGCTGCCTTTATCAAAGGAAATCTTCATATTGCCCGCTTTAACCATGGTCCACTGGCCGTAATCTGTAATCTTTACGATCTCACACATATCGGCAGTTCCTTTCATAAGGGGAAAGATACCAACAAAGGCAGCATCCTTCTCTTTCAATAACCGCTCAATGCCGGCACTTTCTACAAGATTTATCTCCAGAGCCAGGTCACAGCCCATACGTAATTCTGGCGGCGGAGCGATTAGTTTAATTTCGTAATCAGCACCTTTTATAAGCTTTTCCGCTTCTATGGCGTGCGAAACTCCCTGGAAGATTACTATTCCATCACCTTTAAAAGCAATACCTTTCTTTTTAAACGCCATTTATAAACCTCTATTACTTATTCTTTTCTTTTATTTCAATTAAGCTTTCTGATGCATTAAGAAGCCGACTGTCAAACAGAAAGCAAGGCCCACAAACACTGCTATCACGGTATTAGCGCCTATACCACTCGGGCTTGAAGCCAGCAGGAAGTTATGGGAGAATGCCGCCCCTGCAATCAATCCCAGTATAAATACCCCGGCATCAGCATCTCCTTCACCCGCTATTATAAGATTACGCAATGGACAAGCGCCGGCAAAAATAAAAGCCATCCCTGCCAAGGACATACCAAGAAAGTTCCATAAATGGTTATTGTGGGCTACCGGCTGGTTTTCAAATCCCCAGCTATAGATAATATCATTGCCGATTAAGGTTCCCTCGGCGAAATTACCAACTATATAGTTTGTAACTAAAGCACCGACTATTATTGCGATAATGCCACTTAAGAGATGCGTACTTCTGACCAGCATTACGTCACGCCAGGCACCAACGGTACAAAGTCTTGTCCTCTGGAATATAAAACCTACTGCCAGCCCAACGACGAGTGATACCGCAAGCGATGCATACATAGACCCGGGACCGCTCTCACTGGTATATATAACATCCAGACCCTTTGTTGTTTCAATAATGGCAAATATAAGTAATCCGACCAGAACAATTGGTATAATCAAGCCCACCAGATGATGCGTCTTGCCTGCCCTGCCCAAACTGAATCCCCTCTTCAGGAAGAAGACGGCTACCGCTATACCAACCAACAATCCGGCGAGGCCTGTAACAGCATTCAGGTCACCTCCACCGAGGCGGAGCAACAGGCGGACCGGGCAACCCAGAAACACAAGGGCGCCTATCATTGCGAAAGCGCCCAGGAAAAAACGTATTATTGGCGATGAGCCTCCCCTGGGGCGCCACTCACGGAAAGCTAATGCAGTTATGAAAGCCCCCAACCCAAAACCTATAATTTCAGGTCTTATATACTGCACCACTCCTGCCCTGTGTAAGCCTAGCGCTCCTGTAATATCCCGGATGAAGCAGGCAACACATGTGCCCATATTCCCCGGGTTACCCCAGTTCACCAGCAAAGCACCGAGGATTCCGAAGGCAAGTCCACCCAAGATGACCCATTTCTTCGGCTTGAAATATTCAATAATTGAATTCATTTCACATTAACCCTCCTTGAAGTAATATAACAACCTTTCTTTATACTGAATCAGTCCACATCTATACCCCCTTATTTTACTTGAGGCTAAAAACCCATATTGTATAATAAGAACTTTTTTTATTAACTATAAATAATAGCTATAGTTACTGTTGTTGTCAAGCCTTTTTCTTGACTTTGCTATTTTTTTGGATTAGATTAATATTGATAGTCCAATATAGAGGAGGTTGAGTAGCCATGGTAGAAGTTAAAGCGAATGCTCAGCTGGATGTTCTTGGCAAGAAGTGCCCGGAGCCAAATATGCTGATTAAGAGTAAGCTGGATACAATGAACCCGGGAGATATCCTAGAGGTAGTAGGTGATGCGGAAAACAGGAGGAGTATTGAGAGATTTATTAAGATGAGAGGGCATGAAACCATCAGCGTTGCTGAAGAGGGCGATGAGTTCAGGTTGTTCTTAAAGAAAGCAGAAAAAGAAAAGGGAGACACACCAATAAGTACATGTGGGTTAAAATAGTTTGTTTTTCTCCTAATAGCAGACTTTAAATCTATAGAATAGGTTTTTTCAGGCATATCATGTCGGTATGCCTGATTTATTATAAAAAGCCTCGAGTTTAATTGCATTTTTGCTTCTATTTATTGTATGGACAGGAGGTATAAGTAATGTTATACTCTATTTAAATATGCGCATATAGGGGTGTAGTTTATATGAAAGAACTGACAAGAGCTGTGCATGCCCTCTCCGATGAAACGCGTGTCCGCATCATCAACCTTATCATGGAGCGTGAATGCTGTGTATGTGAGGTAATGCAGGCACTCAACATTTCGCAGACACGTGCCTCACGCAACCTGAAGATTCTATATGACGCCGGCTTTCTCAATATGCGAAACGATGGTCTTTTTACACTGTATTCCATCAATTCTGAAAGTAATGACGATTTTTACGCCCACCTTCTGCAAGCAGTTAGAAAGGACCTGCAAACAAACACTACCGCACGTAAAGACTTGCGCCAACTCGCTAAAACCAAGCGAGTAAGACCTGGTTTTGCAAGCAGATTGGTGCAATAGATGCCATTTGTTGTAGAGCTACTTCAGGGTGGCTGGGATGCCCTTCTTGAATACCTATCCTTTCATGTCCTTACCTGCCTTGTACCGGCCTTCTTCATCGCCGGAGCCATTGCCGTTTTTATATCTCAGGGGGCTATTCTCAAATACTTCGGCCCTAAAGCCAACAAATTCCTATCCTACGGCGTCGCTTCGGTTTCTGGTACCGTTCTTGCCGTCTGCTCCTGCACCATATTGCCCCTTTTCGGCGGTATCTATAAAAGGGGGGCTGGCCTGGGACCAGCCATCGCTTTTCTGTATTCCGGCCCGGCTATCAATGTGCTGGCAATCATCTATTCCGCCCGTTTGCTGGGATACGATATCGGTCTGGCACGAGCTTTGGGAGCAATCGGCTTTGCTATAATAACCGGACTTATCATGGCATGGATATTCCATAAAGAAAAGACGACCGGTGACGAGCGTGCCTTCGCCAGTATGCCTCAGGACCCGTCAGATAAAAAGATGTGGCAACTGCTGCTGTTTTTCGGTTCCCTGATAGGTATACTTGTTTTTGCCGCCTCCAAAGAATGGATTTTGACCGGCGTTGCGTTTGCCCTTTTGTTTTTTGTGTTATGGCGCTGGTTTAGCCGTCAGGATATTATCCATTGGATGAAAGAGACATGGCATTTCTTCAAATTGATATTACCCTGGTTACTTGGCGGCGTTTTTATCGCCGGTATACTTACAGTGCTTATCCCGGGTGATGTAGTGGCTGAATGGGTGGGTGGTAATAGCATTCAAGCCAACTCACTGGCGTCTGTTTCGGGTATGCTGATGTATTTTGCCACGCTAACGGAAGTGCCCATTATCCGCGCCTTTATGGATCTGGGTATGGGCAAGGGTCCTGCGCTGGCTTTGCTTCTGGCTGGCCCTGCCGTCTCATTACCCAGTATACTGGTGTTGAGAAAAATCATGGGCTGGCGTAAAACTCTTACTTATATAGTATTGGTAGTGATTATGGCCACCCTGACAGGTTTTATCTTCGGGCAAATAGTCTAAAACACTGGAGGAAAAAATGAAAATAAAGGTTTTAGGTCCAGGCTGTGCCAAGTGTCACAAGCTGGGGCGAGTTGTAAGAGAGGTTGTTGATGAACTTAAGTTAGACGCCACAGTTGAAGATGTTGAGGACATAATGAAGATGCTAGAATACCCCATTCTGACCACACCGGGGCTGGTAATTGATGAAGAAGTAATCATTTCGGGGCAGGTCCCATCCAAAGAAAAAGGTAATAGAGTTGATTAAGAATGCTGCTGAAAAAGGAAAGGGCTCTTGAGAAAGATATAACACCCAAATTTGTGCAGCATCATGGTTATATGACAGAGTTTGTTATAAAGTAAGAATAAATTCAATGTTTTTAGGAGGTTATGAGGATTATGGGTGCAGTATATCAAGCACTAGGTCTGGGCCTGATGGGTGCTATCGCCCCCTGTATTATGGCGGCTAATATCGCTGCTTTAGCCTACATCAGCCGCAGGATGACTAGCCCGAAATATACTGTATTAGCTGGCACGCTATATACTTTGGGACGCATGGTTGCATATTCTATCATTGGTATCATTATCATTATAATTGGTCATGAAATACCCGGTGTTGAAGAATTTTTTGAGAAGGGTTATTTTGTCTTAGGACCGTTTCTTATTGTTGCAGGGCTGCTTATGCTATTTATTGATAAGCTTCCCTTTTTTCAAGGAGGTGGCAGACTAACTGCACTCGGAGGCAAGGTAGCTGGTTGGGGGAAAATAGGGCCGTTTCTCCTTGGTATTATTCTCGCCCTGGCCTTTTGTCCTTATAGCGCTCTTCTGTTCTTTGGGATATTGATGCCTTCGGCCCTTCAAGCTCCTGGTGGATTCATACTTCCAGCAGTGTTTGCCTTTAGCACCGGGCTACCCGTGCTGGTAGTTGGCATGCTTTTATCTTTTGGCATAACCAGGGTTTCTTCATGGGTCAATGCAATTACCCGTTCTGAGCGCATAATACGTATAATAATTTCCACCGTCTTTATTGGAGGAGGTATATATTATGTCTATTTGTGGTTAAGATAGAAGTTTACATTATATTTACAGAAGGGAGTCAGCAGCATGAAATATAAAAATGTGTTATTGTTGGGAGCTGTGACGCTACTAGTAACGTCGCCGATACTTGTTGCCTGTGCTTGTGGGACTACACCAACAACACCAACAACGACAGCACCGACTACCACTATGGTGACGGAAACCAAGTCACTCGACATACTGGTGCAAAGTGTCGATCCTGATGTTGGTATACAAGTTTTGCTAATACCAAAGGATGAGAACGGTCTGTCGTTTGAGACTGAAGGCAACATCAGTGCTAAGCTTTGGTTACAAGAAGAAAACGACATTGAGCCTACAAAGGGTCAGTTGTTACTAGAATGGAATGACATCTATGTAACCAAACAAGATTATACTCCATTTATGGGACTCAAAATACCTTTAGTGTGGGATGAATTCTATCATCAAGGGTATTGTGCCCTTGATGTAACACTAACAATGCCAGACGGGGCAGCGTTGTCTGGTGAAATAATAGACATCATTCCTTCGATTTTTGAAGCTTGCTGATAGTAATTGGAACAATTACCCAACCGTGTGTTGGGTATAGAATCCAGAGAAACAAGGCAATGAAGGGCAAGGTTGAAAATGATATTAATTTTACGCTTTTTAGCATGGCCATGATCAGGTGTTAACCAATGACGCATTGTTGGGTATGTAACCTTGGATTGATTCCTTATAAAGAGGCACAGGAACTCCAGCGAAGGTTGATTACACTTAGGCAAGAAGGTGGGATTGATGACATCCTGCTCCTGCTGGAGCACCCGCCGACTGTTACTCTGGGCCGTTTCGCCAGTTCGGAAAATATACTGGTTACACCGGAGGAACTGAAACGGCGGGGTATTGCCCTCTATTTATCTGACCGCGCCGGTGAAGCTACTTTTCACTGTCCTGGCCAAATTGTTGTTTATCCGATTATGGACATCAGGCACAGGGTAGGGAGACTGCGTGAATACCTGCACTGCCTGGAAGAAGTGGCTCTGCAGACCCTGGCACATTTTGATATCAGTGCCGGGAGGTGGTCAGGGCACCCCGGTATCTGGAAAGACGGAGAGCAGATAGCCGCTGTTGGACTGCTCGTGAGCCGGGGAATAACCATGCACGGTCTTTCGCTTAATGTGAACCCAGACTTGTATGATTTTGAGGTGATAAATCTGTGTGGCTTACCTAACAAGAAAGCTACCTCTATGAGCCGGGCGCTGGGCTATGAGTTGGATATCGATGATGTTTTCCAATGCACCGAGGACATATTTTCCAGTATATTTGGGGTTGAACTTGAAACTATATCATTAGAACAAGTGATAGGAGACAGTTATGGGGCGAAGTCTGCCGGAGTGGTTCAAGCAGAGGGTACCGCGAACCGGTGAAGACCGGGGTGCTGATGCTCTTATAAAAGGGCTTAATCTGCATACTATCTGTGAAAGCGGCCACTGCCCTAATATATCGCAGTGCTTTCCCGGCGGAGCCGCCTTCCTTATCTTGGGGAATACCTGCACCCGCAACTGCAATTTTTGCGCCGTCGACAAAGGACTGCCCTACCCTCCTGACCCGGATGAACCGGCTAATATTGCAGAAGCAGCCAAGCAGCTTAAACTTGATTACGTTTTCATCACCTCGGTGACACGTGATGACTTGCCTGATGACGGTGCCTGCCAATTCGTCCGCACCATTGAGCTAATACATAAAGAGTTACCCGGTGTCGGTGTGGAGGTCCTCGTTCCAGACTTCAAAGGAAGCCCTTCGGCTATTAGAGCTGTAGTACAGGTAGAACCGGAGGTAATGGGCCACAATATTGAAACCATACCGCGCCTTTACCCCCAGGTCAGGCCGATGGCTGACTACCAACGCTCCCTTGACGTGCTCTGTCAAAGTAAAGAGTTTGACCCCGGCATAATTACCAAGTCAGGGATAATGCTAGGTCTTGGAGAGACGGGCGAAGAAGTGATAGCGGTTATGCGCGATCTACGGCAGGTTGGCTGCGATCTATTGACGCTGGGCCAATACTTATCGCCATCAAGCCATAATTACCCGGTTAATAATTTCCCAACCCCCCAGGAGTTTGCTGATTTTATACCCATTGGTATGGAAATGGGCTTCAGGGGAGTAGCATCGGCACCTCTTATGAGAAGTTCCTTTAAAGCCAATGAGCTATATCGTAAGGCTATTTTAGATAAGAATTATATATAGAAGTGGGCTCGGTAGGGTTCGAACCTACGACCAATCGGTTATGAGCCGACCGCTCTACCGCTGAGCTACGAGCCCGTTACATCGAATTCTATCACTTCCATAAAAGTGACTCAAGTTTTAGCTGGAGCGGGAGACGGGACTCGAACCCGCGACAACCTGCTTGGAAGGCAGGGACTCTACCACTGAGTTACTCCCGCAAAGCAAGAGCTATTTTAACCCTGACGTTTCTTTTTGTCAAAATAGAGACTATATAATGCAGGGGTCTGGGGAAGGGGGGATTTGAACCCCCACGCCTTGCGGCACATGATCCTAAATCATGCTCGTCTGCCAATTCCGACACTCCCCCAAATATACGGATAAAGGCAAAGCTAATCTAGGTTTATACTATAGCATTACTACTAAAGTATCTCAATATTATTGCTTGTGCCACCGGTAACAATTTTACGCTTTTTATGACGCTATGGGGTTGACGTTCTTATCTTACTAAGTATAAAATGCCTTACAAAACACTTTTAATTTTTGGCTTAAGAAAACCCTTTTTATTAATAAGGAGGAGATATGAACAAGTGGGTCTTTATCGCAGTTACCTTAATTCTTGTAGCGGCGACCGCTACTAACGGGGTACTTTACTTCCAGGAGAGCGGCAAGCTAAAAGATGCCCAATCCATGCTAGCTGATCTTGAAAGCAATGTTTTTTCAATTGAGGGTGATGTTTCGAACCTCGAGGGGGGAATCTCCACCCTCGAAGGGAGTTTTACTAATTTAGATGATGATGTCTCAGTTTTGGAGAATGGTCTTTCTGGTTTACAGAGCAATGTCTCTAATCTGGATAGCGGGGTTTCTGGCCTGCAGGGCGATGTCTCAGATCTGGAAAGTGGCGTCTCCGGCCTGCAAACTGATTTCTCCACACTGGAGGATGATGTTTCAACCCTTGAGGGCGGTGTTTCCAGTCTGGAAGGAAATGTATCCACTCTGGAGGGCAATATCTCTAATCTTGAAGGTAATGTTTCAAACCTTGAGGGCAATGTCTCAAGCCTGGAAGGTGGCGTATCCGCCCTCGAAGATGATGTCTCCGCCCTGGAAGCGCATGACCGCGCTGTAATGGATGTTGTGGCAATGCTTGAACCTTCCATTGTTAGGATTGATGTCATTGGTTCTGGAGGGATGGGAGCAGGTTCCGGTGTTATAATCAGTAATACAGGTTGGGTACTGACCAACGCCCACGTATTAGAGGATGCCAACTCAATCGAGATTACACTCATGAACGGAGACACATACGCAGGTATTGTATCAGAAGTTTTTTTTCATAAAAATCTCGATATAGCAATAGTAAAGATCAATTCTTCCCGGACCGATTTTCCAGCAGCCGTTTTAGGCTCTTCAGCCGATACAGAAGTTGGTGAGACAGTCGTAGCGATAGGTTTTCCAGACCCATTTTTCCTTTACGGGCAGGCTACATTTACGAGCGGTATAGTATCTGCATTTCGCATTGCCTTGTTTGATGGACTTGAATATATCCAGACCGATGCGGCAATAAATCTGGGTAACAGTGGCGGGCCACTGGTCAACCTTAGAGGAGAAGTTATTGGTATAAACACATGGATTAATTTAGGTGAAGGAACAGACGAGGGTCTCAATTTCGCTGTTCCCATTGATGATCCTCAACCATTTCCCCCAGAAGTAACAGGTTAATTGAAAAGGTTATTCAGGTTATAATACGATTACTGACAACAGGGTTGGTAACTCTGGTTGTTTATACCACCTGATTAGCAGCTAAGGCATTGGGGCGTATGTATTAAACATTTGTTTACCATGCACCCCAATATGATATATTAGAACAAGCACTATATTTCCTTCTTACCGAAAGAAGCCGCATTAATACAATAGAAAGCTGAAATGATAAAGGAAAACGTAATTGGAATATTGTGTGAATTGCCCCCGGGCGTTGAACTGGTTGCCGCCACCAAGACGAGAAGTCCGGCAGAGGTTCTGGAGGCTGTTGAAGCCGGCATCAGGATTATAGGCGAGAACTATATCCAGGAAGCCGAAGAGGCTTATGCAGTAGTGGGCAATATAGTTAGGTGGCACTTTATCGGCCACCTGCAGAGTAACAAGGTAAAAAAAGCGGTAAAAATATTCGATATGATAGAAACCGTTGACTCGGTAAAGATTGCCACTGAAATTGATAAACACTGCTCTCAAATAGGTAAAGTAATGCCGGTACTCATCGAGATAAACAGCGGCCGGGAGGAACAGAAAAGCGGCGTCCTTCCGGAAGGCGCCGAAAGGCTGGTAAAAGATATTGCAACCTTTAAGAATATAAGAATAGAGGGATTGATGACCATGGGGCCACGCTCCGGTAACCCGGAAGACTCGAGGCCTTACTTTGTCGAAACAAGAAGAGTATTTGAAAATATAAAAGGACTGAATCTGCCCAATATAGATATGAAATACCTGTCCATGGGTATGACCAACTCTTATAGAGTTGCTCTGGAAGAGGGCGCTAATATGGTCAGAATAGGCAGTAAGATTTTCGGCGAAAGGCTCTGATTATAGCCAGGCTAGAAGTTCCATCCCTTTAGCTACATCATTAAGGCTGGCAAAGGGTGTGCATTCTAAATTCATCCGCCTACAATCAGTTAGCATAGCACCGGTAGCGAAAATATAGCTTGATAACCTGGCGGAGGGTACATCGGAGGCACCGTTGCCTATATAAATGACACGATAGCTATCCTTCAGGAAGTGTCTTATATAGGCTTCTTTAAAATCGTTCTGCAGTTCATTGCCATCAGGCCCTATGTATCTTGCTTTTATGCCGCTCGGGTCAAATGCAGCCCGGGCTGCGAACACCTCAACACCGTTAATACCCAGGGCTTCCAGAATCGTGTTTATGTAGAACTCCAGCCCGTTGCTAACAATAACAAAGCGAAAATCCTTACAACGGCATAATTTCAGCAATTCGGGTAATCCATCCCTAACCCTCGTTTTTTCCTTAACAAATTCTTCCAGGGTTTCCTTGTCCGTTTTTACCATATTAAAAGCCCTTGTGTTGAAGCTACCGACGGATATTCTGCCCTCTTTATAATCC